>CAXTMK010000009.1:0-58958 GCA_964245315.1 uncultured Acidobacteriaceae bacterium
GCCACACGGAAGCATCTTCTACCAGGGGAGCAACAGCGCGCTGAACTCGGCGCCCTGGTCGCCCAGCCTGGAGCCGCTGACGAATCCATCGGCGTACTCGAACCGCTTCGGCGTAAGTCTTTCGACGACTCCCTACATCCCGCACCTGCTGAAGGCGGATACCCGCCAGTTCATCTTCATCAACCTGACCGGGCAGAAGAATTTGAATGCGTTTCTGCCGAACCCGGTGCGCGTGCCGACACAAGCTGAGCGGGCGGGCGACTTTTCAAACTCTTATCAGGAAGTCAACGGCGTCACCCAGCACGTCCAGGTTTTCAACCCCTACTCTGGAAGACAGTTTTCGAACAATATGATTCCGACCTGCACTACTGCAGGCCAGACCGGATGCATCACGCCCCAGGCGCAGAACCTGCTGAGCCAGTATTATCCGCTGCCGAACATCAACATCGGCAGCACGGACCCGACCGTCTATAACTACCAAACAGTTTCGAACGCCGGGTCAAACAACGTGGCCATCAACGCACGCTATCAGCGGCAGCTTGGACAGGCTCAGGCTCCAGGACAGCGCGGAGGACGCGGCGGTGCTGGAGGAGGACGCGGACAGCGGCCGAATCCAAACGCTCCTCCGGTGCTGCGCCAGAACATTAACATTCAGTACGCCTACTCGCACTCGGCTGCCGACAATCGCAATATCTTCCTGCCGCTGGGCGGCGCGACGGAGAGCGACGGCAACTCACTCAATGCCGGCTACGTGGTCAGTTATGGTCGCCTGTCGAACAATGCCGCCCTCAACTGGAACCGCTCCAGCGGCGAGACGCGCAACTACTTTACGGATACGAACAACAATCCGGCGGCGACGGCCGGCATCTGCGTGCCCAACGGCTCGGGCAACTCGGCCTGCGGCGCGCAGCCGGCGACCATCAGCGATCCGCGCTTCTACAACGGGCTGCCTTCGATCAGCATTACCAACTTCCAGGGCCTTTCTAATCAGACGCCGAGCAAGACCGTGAACCAGACGATTGCGTTCTCGGATTTCGTGTCGTGGCGGCACAAAAAACATAACTTCCGCTTCGGCGGCGACATTCGCCGCGTGCATGCGGACTCCATCGGCGGCAACAATCCGCTGGGGCAGTATCAATTTACCGGGTACGCAACGGAGAGCGCCAGCGACCAGGTGGACGCGAACGGCACGGCGAGTACGGGTTCCGGCTTTGCGGACTTCCTGCTCGGATTGCCCGTAAGCACCAAGATCCAGGCCGGGCTGAACAAGATCTACCTGCGCGAGAACGTCTACGACTGGTACGCGCAGGACGACTATCGCGTGAAGAACAACGTGACGCTGAACTTCGGGCTGCGCTATGAATACTTCGCGCCGTATACGGAGAAGTTCAACCACCTTGCCAACATCGATCACAGCTCCGATTTCAAGGCAGTCGACGTGGTGATGCCCGGCCAGACGGGCAGGTATGGCGGCAGCTACAACCGGGGGCTGATCAACCCGGACTATGACATGTACGCGCCGCGTATCGGTGTGGCCTATTCGCCCAGGTACAAGTGGACGAAGAATGTCGTGGTCCGCGGCGGCTATGGCACGAACTTCAACACCGGGCAGTTTGCCACGGCGGCGCGGTCGCTCAGTTTCCAGCCTCCATTCGCGCAAACCCAGACCAACGCGGCGACGGTTGCCACGGTCGGTAACCCCACCCCGACTGAGTCGGGCTGTTATACGCAATCGGTGAACACGATCCTTCCGACCTCCGCAAACCTAACACTCGGCAACGGCTTCGGCACGACGAGTACCTCCACCGGCTGCTCGACTGGCAATCCCATCCACAATAGCTATTCCATCGACAAGAACTATCGTCTTGGCATGGTCCAGATTTACAATCTGAACATTCAAAAGACGTTTGGTCCGGCGATCGTGGTGAACATCGGGTACAACGGTTCGAAGGGCAGCAATCTCGACATCACCGGTTCGCCGAACAGCATCCCGAGCGGTAATACGCTGGCGGGCACCGCGTCGCCGTTCACCTATGAGACCTCGGTCGCGGGGCTGCACTCCAACCAGCTGGCGGTCAGCATTACGCAGCGTCAGAAGAAGGGCATCGCGCTGGGCCTGACCTATGCCTATTCGCACTCGATCGACAATGCCTCGTCGGTCGGCGGTGGAGCAGGCTCGACAGTGCAGAACTTCTACCGGCTCGATCTGGAAGAGGCAAATTCCAGCTTCGATCAGCGCCATCTGCTGAATGGCACCTGGCTGCTGGAGCTTCCGTTCGGACCCAACCGCGAGTTCCTGAACAAGGGCGGAAAGATGGCGAAGCTGCTGGACGGCTTCAACCTGAGCGGCACGATTACGGCCGGCAGCGGAACCTACTTTACGCCGCAGTATTCCGGCAGCACCTCCGAAGCTCTGTCGGGCAACGACTACACGCAGCGGCCCAACCGGGTGTTTACGCAGACCACGGCTGGCACGGGCAAGTTGAAGACCTTCTTCAACACTGCAGCCTTCACGGCGCCGACAGTAGTTAACGGCATTACGCAGTTCGGCACCGCGTCGCGCAACTCCATTGAAGGGCCCGGCACTCTGGCCACTACCGCCGCGCTGTCGCGGACAGTCCAAATGAGCGGAACGAATTCGATGGAGGTACGCATTACGGCTTCCAACGTCTTCAATACGGTGCAGTACAGCGGCATCAACACGACCGTAAACTCGCAGACCTACGGCCAGGTGACGAGCGCGGCAGCAATGCGGGCAGTGCAGTTTTCGGCTCGGTACAGGTTCTAACAACAGGGTGCAGGGAACAGGGTGCAGGGAGTAGAAGACATGAAGATTCAAGGGTTGGTTGCGGGCTTGTTGATCGGCGCGATGGTGAATACGCAGACGGCTATGCTGGGGCAGCAGGCGGGTACGACGCCGCCTCAAAGTGCGGGCCAGACGGCGAACCTGCAGCAGGACGGCAAGACGTTCACGCTCAAGTACGAAGCCAACATCGTGCTGAACAACGTGGTGGTGCGCGACAAGAAGACCAAAGCTCTGGTGAAGGATCTGAAGGGCAGCGATTTCATCATCACCGAGGATAAGAAGCCGCAGCGCGTCATCAGCTTCGACTACCAGAACGTAGACCAGGCAGCCATTCTGGCCGAGAAGCAGTCGACGGTGTCGGGCAAGGCTCCGTCCATCGCCGACCTGCTGGCGAACAACTTCGCCGCCGACCCGAAGCAGCTGCGCGATCACCGCCTGATCGTCGTCTTCTTCGACCTGAGCTCCATGCAGGACGAAGACATCGACCGCGCCGTCGATGCGGCCAACGATTACGTGAACAAGCAGATGAATCCGGCGGACCTGGTGGCGCTGGTCAGCATGTCGACCGGCCTGACCATGGACCAGGACTTTACCTCGGACAAGGCCCTGCTGCTGAAGGGTCTCTCGAAGTACAACGGCACCGATACAACGGGCTTCTCGCCGGGGGGTACCGGCTCGACCGACGCAACCGGCGATGATACGACCACCTTCGCGGCTGACGACAGCGAATACAACAGCCTGAACACCGATCGCGAGCTGATGGCGATCCGCTCCATCGCGAAGAGCCTGGAGAAGGTGGATCAGAAGAAGTCGATGCTGTATTTCTCGGGTGGCCTGACGCGCAACGGTATCGAAAACCAGGCCAGCCTGCGCGCCGCGACGAACGAGGCTGCGAAGGCCAACATGGCGATCTACAGCGTGGATACGCGCGGTCTGCAGGCCCTGCCGGCGGGCGGCTCGGCGAGTTCGGGAAGCGTTCGCGGCACGTCCGCCTACTCGGGCAAGGCGACGACGGCCGCGCTGGCCTCGAACAACGCCTCGCAGGAGACTCTGGGCACGCTCAGCATGGATACCGGCGGCAAGGCGTTCTTCGATTCGAACGACTTCGGCCCCGCGTTCCAGCAGGTGCAGCACGATACCGAGGCCTACTATATCGTCGGCTTCCGCTCCAGCAACCAGGCCAAGGACGGCAGCTATCGCCACCTGACCATCAGGGTGAACCGGCCGGATGTGGACATCTCCTACCGCCCCGGCTACTACGCTCCGGCGGACTTCAGGCACGCCGGCAAGGAAGATCGCGAACTTGCGCTGACCGAACAGCTTCGCAGCGATCTGCCGGCGACCGATGTCTCGGTCTTCGTGCAGGCGCTCTACTTCCGGCTCAACGACAACTCGTTCTACATCCCCATCAGCCTGGTCGTGCCGGGATCGCAGATTCCGTTCGTGACGGGCAAGGCCGATAAGGCGACACTCGACATCATCGGGCAGGTGAAGAACGCGGAGAATATTCCGGTGGGCAACGTGCGCCAGACGATTCCCCTGACGCTCGATCCGACCGCGCACGCAAAACAGAAGAACATCCAATACTCGACTGGCTTCACTCTGGCGCCGGGCAAATACCACATGAAGTTTGTGGTGCGCGAGAATCAGACGGGAAATCTTGGCGACTTTGAATCGGACCTGAACGTGCCCGACATGAAGAAGCTGCCGCTAAAGCTGAGCTCGATCGTGCTGGCGAACCAGCGCGTGCCCAACACCGCCAAGCCCGTACGCGGCGTGACGCCGAACCCGCTGGTGCGCGATGGCGAGGAGTGGATTCCCAATATCCCGCACGTCTTTCGCCAGGATCAGCACCTGTACTTCCTGTACGAGGTCTACGATCCAGCTCACCAGGGCGATTCGGCTGGTGCGGCGCCCACCGGGCCAGGATTGGAACGGCGGCCTCCGGTAACGGGTGTGCATGTGCTCACGTCGATCGAGTTCATGCTGAATGGAACCAAGGTGTACGAGACGCCGCTGGTCGAGGCCACAACCATCAACAGCCCGGACCGCGGGGCGGTTTCATTTCAGTTCGACGTGCCGCTGACGCCGCTGAAGCCCGGCACCTACGTCTGCCAGGTGAACGTGATCGATGACGCGGGCGGCAGCTTCAGCTTTCCGCGAATGGCGCTCAGAGTGACTGCACCGGCCGCCCCGGCGGGAACGCCGGTAGCGGCGGCGGTGCCGGCTACGCCCGCGCCATAGCAATGCACGGTTGAACATCTGTTGACAGGCACCGGGGGGAGGCGCAGTATGTTTGCGAGCTTCCCCCTTTGTGCGTCTGGTGGCGGGAGCTGCCGGAGGTCGTCCGATGATCGCCACGCGCTGGTTCCCTTGCCTGATTTCGCTTAGCCTGTGTGCCTCCTCGGGATTCGCTCAACGATCGGCCGATCTGGATCGCGTCGAGCGGCACCAGTCGCCGCAGTGGCAGGCGTTGGCCCCGCATCTGCCCGATCCCGCGACCGCGACCGCCGCCGACCTGACAACCGCAGCCGATGTGATGCGCGCGCGGCGCATGCCCGAAGACGCGCTCGATTACTACCATTTCGCGCTGCAGCGCGGCGGCGATGAGGCGAAGCTCGATAACCTGATCGGGATAACGCTGCTGGAGTTGCAGCGTCTGCCGGAGGCTCGCGCGGCGTTCAAACGTTCCATCCAATTGAAGCCGAAGGGCGCCGAACCGTGGAACAACCTGGGCGCTACCGAGTACACCGCAGGCCAGTTCCGCGCCGCGCAGCAGGATTATGCGCATGCCGTGCGGCTGAACAACAAGTCGGCCGTCTTCCACTCGAACCTGGGTACGGTGTACTTCGAGTTGAAGGATTACGAAAGCGCGCGGGCTGAGTACGTCACCGCGATCAAACTCGACCCCAGGGTATTTCACTCCGGTGGCGTATCGGGTGTCGAAGCGCACATTATGTCGGCCAGCGATCGCGGGCGCTTCTGCTTCGAGATGGCGAAGATGGCGGCGCGCATCCACGACGACGACAACGTGATCCGGTGGCTGGCGCGGTCGAGCGAGACCGGCTTCAACGTGCAGGAGCAGATGTCCGGCGACAAGGACTTCCTCGTGTACAGAAAAGATCCGCGGGTACTGTCGGTGATACAGAATGCGCGAGCGATGCGGACAGGGCAGATCGCGGATTCGGGTCTGCAGCCTAAGGAAGTTACGCCGTAGAGCGATTCGTACTGCTCTGTAATTTGTTTGTCATCCCGTAAGGATCTGCTGTTGCACTTAACTGCAAGAGCCAAAGCAGACCCCTGCGGGATGACAAACAAAGGCTATTCATAGGGGCAGTGACGGCATCCGGAGTTGCAGCAGAAGCCGCGCTTCAGGTGGTAGGCCTCGGTGAAGACGAGATAGGGGCCGTCGAAGTAGAAGTCTTCGGGGGCGAGTTCGGCGGGCGGCTTGGGTGGGTCGGGCTCCGGCATGGCTAGAACAATCGTAACGCGGGCGGGGTTGGCGTAGGGTCGGCGGAAACCCATGTCTCAGAGGCGAGACATGGGGCACCCAGTTCTTCGCTGATAAGGACGCCGCTGCGGAAACGGATGTGGCGGCCGGGCACGGCGGGCATGCGCGGGCCGGGGACGACGATGCCGGCGAGGTTCATGGGGTCTGCTGCGGCGACGGTGATTTCGTGCGGCGACTCGATGCGGCGGCTGAGGCGAAGCGATTCGACGGCCTCGGGCAGCGCGAACTGCTCGCCGGAGAAGCCGGTGACGAAGCGGCCGCCGCGAATCTCGCCGCGCGCTTCGAGACGGCGCAGAATGTTGAGCAGGTCGCGCCACTTAGGGGCGTTCGATTCGCGTTCGAGCAGGTCGCGGAAGAGCACGCCATAGCGGCAGAGAAGCACTTTGGCGGCGGATTCGTGGGCGGCATCGGTGCGGCGCGCAATGGAGATGGCCTCGGCTTGGCGCTCTGCCGGGGTTGGTCGAGCCAGCGGTGTTGGCTTGTGCTCGTCGCAGAGAAGCGACCAACGACCGGCGGTGGTGCGAGCGGCGGCGCGCTTGTTGAGCGATGCAGGGTTTTCAGCGGCGGATTTTCGCCGAGGGTCCATCATTCCGCGCAGTTGGTCGAAGCCGTCGGCGGAGGCGAGGCCGGCGGTGGCGAGTTCCCAGAGCGCATGCTGCGTCTGCTGCCGCGTGAGCGTGAGCACGCGCTGCAGGTCGTTCGAGAAGCAGGCGCCGCGCTGGCGCAGGATGGCGCGCACCGCGATGGCGTCGGCGCTGAGCGCCTGGGCAAGCATGTCTTCCTCAACCGACTGGCAGGCCAGCGCGTGCGGCAGCCAGTCGGCGGATTCACGCACGAAGAACGTGATGGGCGCGGCGTTGGTGGGGATTACGCGCCGCGGCGCACTTCCCTCCCCGACTGCCCACGCCGGGTGCGGCGAGACGCGGCCCCAGCCGACCGCGCCTGAGAGGCAGAGCGCGTCCAACCAGCGCGGATCGTAGTTGGCGACGCGCGCCGGCAACAAAGTCCGCTCCCACTCGACGGCGGGCGCTTCGAAACCCTCCAACTTCGAGAGCGCTTCGAGCACGCCTTCCTCGCCGGCGAGTTGCGTCTGCGGCGCGAGGTGCTGCCAGCCCAGCAGCCAGCGCATGTAAACCGCAGGCGTGACGGGCTCGATCTGTTTGCGCAGCGTGCCGAGCGTCAGGCGATGGATGCGCTGCAGGATGCGGCGCTCGCACCACTCCATCTCATGTTCGTCGTCGGTCGCCGGATGCTCGAAGGCTCCGCGCAGGAAGAGACCCTGCATCTCCATCGCAAGAAACGCCTGATAGATGCCGGCAGGCGCGATGCCGAGCAGCGTCGCGAGCGCATTCGCAGTGGTTGGGCCGAGTATTTGTAACCAGCCTTGAACACATTTCACGATGGCTTCGGAATTTGTGACCGATTCGGTATCTTTTTGCAGAGCCTCGGCGAAGGTGACGCGTTCAGTCGCTATCCAGCACAGATTTCCGTTGACTTCCGCCGTCTGCGCGCGGCCGTTGCGGGTGAGGCGATCGTAGAAGAGCGGCCAGTCGGCGGCGCGTTCGGTGTCGATGAATTGGAGGGGGAGGATGCAGAGTGAGAGCAGCAGATCGTGCAGCTCGTGCTCGTCGCGGATATCCGGCCACAGCTCGGCGCGCACGGTGTCGATCGCGGCCTGGTCTAAATGCGCGCCTTCGGCGGGTGACGTGGAAGGAAGGCCGCGGCGCAGCGTGGTGGCGCGGGCGCGGCGGGCCGCGGCGTCGGCCTCGTCGAGATACGCGTAGGGCATGGCGTTGATGAGCTCATGCGCGAAAAGCGATGGCGTCGGCGTGTCGACTGCCAGGCAGCGAATAGCTCCGCTGTCGATGCCGCGCAGGATTTCGATCAGGCCGTCGAGGTCCATGGCCTCGCTGAGCACGTCCTTCATCACCTCGCGGACCAGCGGGTGGTCGGGGATCTGGATGTCGCCGACGATGGTCTCGAAGCAGGCCGCGGCCTGCGGAAAGACGTTGGCCATCAGGTCGTCGGAGCGCGTGCGCTGAATCTGCGGAGCGATGCGTTTTCCCTTCGACATGCGCAGCAGTTGCAGGCTGCGGCCGGCCGCCCAGCGCCAGCGATTCTTGAAGATGGGCGACGCAATGGACGCCTGTTCGAGCAGCTCCTTGGCGGTGTGCTCGGTGAGGAAGCGGAACACATCGGCGAGCGGAAAGCTGTGCTGCTCGGCGAGCGAGATGTTGATGCCGTTATCGGTCGCGGCGGCCTGCAGCTCGAAGTTGAAGCCGCGGCAGAAGCGCTTGCGCAGCGCGAGTCCCCAGGCCTTGTTGATGCGGCCGCCGAAAGGCGCGTGCAGGATGAGCTGCATGCCGCCGCCGTCGTCGAAGAAGCGTTCGGCGATGATGGTGGTCCCGGATGGAACGGCGCCGAGCACAGCGCGACCGGCTACAATGTAGACGATGAGTTGACGGGCCGCGGAGGTGCAGAGGCCGCACTCTCGTTTGAGCCAATTTGTGGTTTCGGCAAGCTGTTGTGCCGCATCGTCCCATGTCGCGGAGTCGAGACATGGGGCACCCCGGAGTAAATCCTGAGGAGAGATCTTCGACGTGCGGGCGCTGATCTCTTCGCGCAGTTCGCCTACACCGGAGGAAAGCACAGCCGTGCGCTGCGGCGCTTCCCCCTCCCAGAACGGGATGCTGGGCGGCGCGCCGTGAGCGTCTTCGACGAGTACGCGACCGGCCGATTCTATCTTTTGGATGCGCCAACTGGAGTTGCCAAGCAGCACTACGTCGCCGGGTGAGGAGTCGACCGCGAAGTGCTCGTCGAGCGTGGCGATCTGGATGCCTTCCGGCTGCAGGATGACGGCGAAGTTGCTCACGTCGGGGATGGCGCCGCCGTTGGCGATGGCGGTCATGCGAGCGCCGCGCCGCGGATGCAGCACCTGCTGCACGCCGTCGCGCAACAGATACGCGCCGTAGCGTCCGCGGCCGGATTCGATGCCTTCGTGCAGCAGATGGAGCAGTTCGTCAAAGTGCTTCCGGGTCAGATCGCGGTAAGGATATGCCCGGCGCATGACGTTGAAGAGCGCTTCTTCCTGCCACGGCTCGGCTCCGCAAGCCGCGACGATCTGCTGCATCAGCACGTCGATGGGCACCTCGGGAATCTCCAGCCGATCCAGCTCGCCGGCGCGCATCTTGCGGATGAGCGCGGCCTGCTCCATCAGGTCGTCGCGCGTGGTGGCGAAGAAGCGGCCTTTGGGCGTGGCTCCGCGCCAGTGGCCGGCGCGGCCGACACGCTGCATGGCGACTGCGACGGCGCGCGTGGTGTTGATCTGGCAGACCAGGTCGATGTCGCCGATGTCGATGCCGAGTTCGAGCGATGCCGTCGCGATCAGGATTTTGATGTCGCCGCGTTTCAGCCGCTGCTCGGCGTCCAGCCGCAGGTCGCGCGAGAGCGAGCCGTGGTGCGCGGCGACATCCTCGGGCCCGAGGCGGTTCGAGAGTTCGAAGGCGATCTTCTCCACCAGGCGGCGCGTGTTGACGAAGACCAGCGTGCTGCGATGCTGCTCCGTGATCGCGGCGAGCTTGTCGAAGATTTCGGTCCACATGGCGGTGGTGGCGACGGAGCCGAGTTCGTCGGACGGGACTTCAATGGCGAGGTCGAGCGTGCGCCGCCGGCCTACCTGAACGATCTTTGCGCGTGGGCGCGACGGGGGCGAGCCGGTAAGGAAGTCGGCGACGAGTTCGATCGGGTTCTGCGTGGCAGAGAGTCCGATGCGCTGCGGCGGCGTCATGAGCCCCGTAAGAAAGGCTCCCGGCGACAGATGATTCTCGCCGCACACGAGTGCCTCCAATCGCTCCAGAGACAACGCCAGATGCGCGCCGCGTTTGTCGTCCGCGACGGCGTGGATTTCGTCGACGATGACGGTGCGGACGCGGCGCAGATTCTCGCGCGACTTGCCTGCCGTCAGCAAAATGTAGAGCGACTCCGGCGTGGTGACCAGAATGTGCGGCGGATGGCGCAGCATCTGCGCGCGATCCTTGGTCGGAGTGTCGCCCGTCCGAACCCCGGTCCGTATCTCGGTTGAAAGCCAGCCGCGTTCGAGCGCCAGCTTCTGTATCTCGGCAAGCGGGCCGTCGAGGTTCTTTTGCACGTCGTTCGAGAGCGCCTTCAGAGGCGAGATATAGACGACTTCAGTGGAAGCCGAAAGCGTGCCGGCGATGGCCTTGCGCAGGAGTTGGTCGATGCAGACCAGAAACGCCGCCAGAGTTTTGCCCGAACCGGTTGGCGCGGAGATGAGCGTGGTCTCGCCGTTGAGGATGTGCGGCCAGCCAGCCTCCTGCGGTTCGGTTGGCGTGCCGAACTTTTGCACGAACCACTCCTGCACGATGGGGTGAGCCCATGCGAGCGAGACCGGCGCGGCAACTTCTTCGGTGAGCATGAGGAGATTCTAGCGCGTTCGCCTGTTATTCGCTTGCGGCGGTACAGAATTTCGGCACTACATGTTTCCGGTGCCGATGTCGCTCGAGCGCGCAGTCGGATCGTCGGCGTCGAGATACTGTTCGATCACGCGGGCGAGCGAACCCTGCGCCGCCAGGATGAAGTCGATCACGTCGCGTCCGGCGCCGTCGCCGCCTTTGTGCGGCGTCACCCAGTGGGCCATCTCGAGCACCTGCGGACGCGCGTTCGCCGTTGCGATGGCGAGACCGCATACCCGCATGACGGGCAAGTCGACGATGTCGTCGCCGACGTAGCACAATTCGTCCATGGAGATGCCGGCCAGCGCGGCGATCTCGCGCGCGGCGGCGAGTTTGTGCGCCTGGCCCTGATAGACGAACTCCAGCTTCAGGTCGCGGGCGCGGACGGCCACGGTCTGCGACTGTCGCTTGGTGATGATACCGGTGCGGATGCCGCCCAGGCGTGCGAGCGAGATGCCCAGGCCGTCGTGGGCGCTGAAGGCTTTGGTTTCCGCGGCCGTGCCGTCGAGCTTGGGAATAAAGGTGAGCTGGCCGTCGGTGAGCACGCCGTCGACATCGAAGATAAGGACTTTGATATTGCGGGCGCGAGCTTCCGCAGCTTCGAGAGAGATCATTGAGAGATGATACAAGCTGCGAAGCGCCGGGGCGTAGGATTCGCCGGCGTCTCGCAGCTTGTTGGAAGAGGATTACCTCCAGTAACCGGCGTGCCAGACGTGACCGCCGCGCTCTTCGCGCCATTCGCCCGCTACCCATACTGCGCCGGCATGCGGCGGCCGCCGATACGCGCCATCGACCCAGCCGTAGCCGGGGCCGTCCCAGCGGTGATATCCCGGAACCCAGACGTAGCCGGGATGTGGCGCCGCGGGAACGACCTCGACCGGCGGTGGCGGCGGCGCGCCGATGCGAACGACGATCTGAGCGTTTGCCGCTCCTACCGTGAGAAAGAAGGCAGATGCTGCGAGAAGAAGATTTCGTTTTACGTTCACGTTCCATCCCTCCTGTTGCGAGATGAATAGATGCGGCGGAGGTTTGCGGGTTTGTCGTGGAAAAGAACATATTTCGGTATCCCCAGGAGCGTGCATGCGCTACCACAAAGGTGTACCATTCCCACATGTGGGGGTCTTATTCCCGCTCACTTCGCGTTCCCAAAGGTGCCCGCCATGTCAGATCCGATGTATGTCGTTCTGTTTCTCTTCCTTGTGTTTGCGCCTTGTGCGGTTGCGTTCCTGGGCGGCGACGTGGTGGATGGCCCGCTTCCGGGTAAGATCTACCTGAATAAATGGAAGAGGCCGAAGTTGCGCGGGGAGCGTCCGGAGGTGCGGCAGGCGATGTTTGCCGAGGTTCCGCTGGCGGAAGACTTCCAGATTCGCAGCTTTCCCAAAGGCATCTCGCAGCGGCGCATCGTGGTGCGGGATGCCGAGAACGCCCCGAAGCTGACGATCGGGCAAGTACGCATTGCGGCGGTGGAACTGCTGAAGCTGGGTGGCGTGGTGGTCGCGCACGAGCTGGCGCTGGTTGCGGCGGCGATGGTATCGGCAACGCAGACGGCTGCCGACGCGGCTCGCGAGGCGCTCGAAGCCGCGCGCAGCGCCTACGCGTGGTTCGCGTGGGGCGAAGCGATGGCCGGCGAGAACTACGTCAACAGGCACTGGAGCGCGAGTCCGCCGCAGTACGAACCGCCCGTTGAGATAGAGTCAAAGGTCTGGAGACCCATGTCGCAGGCGGCGTAGTCATCCTGGCTCACCTGGTCAGGGGTTGACTGACTGGCTTCGCGCGCTTCATTGGCTCGTTTGCCGCGATGCGGCACATAGTATGGTTGGAGTACGCCGCGGGCGCTGATTCGCTTTAGAGCGTCAGCTCTGCTCCCGATGTGTGCCGATTTCGAGGTGACGCGTGCCGACAATCTTCCTTGCCATACTGTTCGTCCTGATGATTGCCGCGCCGTGCCTGATCGCGCAGAAGACCTCGCAGCCGTTGGAGAGCGACGAGGATCTCGATCGGGAAAAGGCCGTCACGCGAGGACAGATTCGCAGGCCCGCTGCTGCGAGGCCGATGTCCCTGCGGCAGATCGCCACAGAGGCCGAGGTGGAGGCGACGCTCGCACATCATCGCGCCAGCGAAGCTCATCGCGCGGCCCTGATGGCGACCGCCCGCGCTGCATCTCTCCGGGCGGAACTGGCCGCCGAAACCGCTGCGGCTGCGGAGCGTGACGCGAGAGACGCGATTCGCGTCGCGGAGGCGGAGGTTTCCAGGAACTATCTTCGGAGGGATCATCCCTCGCTCGATTTTCCGCGGGCGAGAACCCATACGCGGCGAGCGGCTTAGAAAATGCGGTATCGCGCGAGTGCTGAAGATAGTCTTATGGCGCTGGAGCAGATGCCCTGAGAGAAGGCTCGCTGACTGGGTTCTGCTGAATAAAGGCGCGAAAGATTTTATTGTTCGCAGGTTGCGACCAGAGACGGTCCGTGAAGCGTTTACTGGATTTACTGAACCTGGGAAGAGCCGGTGTTGCGCTGCGCCATGTACTCGTCAAGGGTGGTAACGCCTGCGAGGGCGAAGACGTGTCCGACCGTGTCGGTGTCTCCATAGCCCTTGGCAAAGTGAGCGCCGTACTGCTTGCGGAGCTCGCCGACGGTGGTTTTGTTTGAAATTTCAGTGTTCATCGAATTCTCCTGTTGGTTGGAGGAGAGAAGCGGAAGACGGGTTGTGTCTGAAGGACCTTTACGACAGCCTGGAGTACCTCCAAACAGCGCAGGTCGAGTTCCTGCGCAACATCTTTCCCGACGATTTCGAGGATCTTCGCGGGCTCCTCCGGTGCGGTACAGTCCAATTTTCGGCTAACGATCAGTGTCATCTCGAGTGATTTGCAAGCGATGGCCCGGACAATTGCGGAGAGATCACCAAGTCGACTCGCCGATTCTGCTGCCGGCCTTCCGGGGTGGCGTTGGTGGCTACCGGACGGAAGGCTCCGTAGCCCGCGACTGAGATCCGCTCCTCCGGAAAAGCTGAGTCTTCCACCAGAAGTTTCATTACGCTCATCGCGCGCGCGACCGAGAGCTCCCAGTTCGATTGGAAGAGCATGCTGTGGATAGGCTGGTCGTCCGAGTGACCCTCGACACGAAGTTCACAGCCCTGCTGCTTCAAGGCCTGCGCGGCCTGCGTCAGCTTTTCCGCGGCGCCGGGCAGCAGGGTTGCCTCTCCCGAGGCAAAGAAGCCGAGCTCACGCAGGCTGATGACCACTCCGTCGGGTGTTTCCTGCAGGACAATCTCCTGTCGGTCGATGGAGGCGCCAAGAATTGCGCGGAGCTGCTCATACAGCTTTCTCGTTTTCGCGGCGGAATCTTCCTTTGCGGACGCGGGCTGGCCTTCGGCTTTAGCAGCGCTCAGCTGAGACGCGGCGCTGATCCGGGACGCGGCACTGATCCGGGACGCATCGCCGCGTGGGGCAGGAGCGGTACGCATGGAATCGAATCCCGACCGCACCGCCGAGGAGATGCTTGCGATCGGCTGCTTTTGCTTCCAGGCGGATGCGAACAGCACCACGAAGACCGCAAAAAGCAGCGTAACGAAGTCAGAATAGGAGAGCAGCCATCGCTCGTGACCGGGTTCCGAGGTGGCGCGAACGTTACGGCGTCGTGAGTAGACCTGCCTCATAGCGAATGCAACTCCACGGCGGGCTGCGCCTGGGTGCGGACTCGGGCGGGCTGTGTGTAGGCGTCGAGCCGCTCCCGGAGAGCACTCGGGGTGATGCCATCGACCATCAGCAGGACGGCTTCGAGCGTCATCTCTCGGACCTGCTGGCGCTCGCGTGCCCGGATTTTGAGCTTTCCCGCCCAGGGGAGGAAAAGAAGATTTGCCGCGCCGATGCCGTAGAGTGTCGAGACGAACGCTACGGCGATTCCCTTGCCGATCTCGCCGAGGTTTTCCATCTTCTGCATCACCTGAATCAAGCCGAGCACCGCACCGATGAGGCCAAGCGTAGGCGCGAAGCCGCCGGCGGCGTGAAGCACGCTCACGACGCTCTCGTCGCGCTCGTCCCTGAGGTCGAGATCGATCTCCATTGCGACGCGAAGGTCATCGCGCTGCACACCGTCCACTGCCAGAGTTATCGCTTTGCGTAAAAACGGATCGTCTATTCGCTCGAGCTGCGCATCCAGAGACATCCATCCGTTACGCCGAACCTGCATGCAAAACGCAACAATCTCTTCAGCAAACTCGGGAGGAGAGGGTGGTGCATGGAAGAAGACCTCGCGCAACTGAACGGCTGTCTCGCGTACCGTGGCGAAGGGGTACTGCATCAGTACGGCTCCGGTTGTACCGGCGAGCACGATCAATGCGGCTGTGGGCTGCAGGACCTGAGAGATGTCGCCACCCTCAAGCCACAGGCCCGCCGCAATGCTGGACACAGCAAGGATGACGCCGCTGAGTGTCCCATGATCGAGAACGCGCTTCACCATAACGTCGGCATTCAGTGCAAGTCGAATGCCAAACGATCGCATCGCACCTTCTCACAATGCGGAGGTTTCGTTCTTATCTCTGCCAGAAATATGCAATGCGGGCCTTGCCGCGCGGGAGTGATGAGAGGCCGATGAGAACGAGCGGAGTTACCACTCCCTTCTCCCGCGAAGCAGTTAGATCGTAAGCATGCAAATATTTTTTGCCTTATGGTCTGAACGCAATGCAGGCAAGTGTCGATAGATGGGTTGCAGCAAACGAATCGCCCTGAACAAGCGATGGTAACCAGTGGCGAACAAAGAATTTATCACCATAATCCAACATTTCTCAAAAGGAGCAAGTCATGTCACTCAGCATTCTCAACAATATCCCCGCTCTCCAGGCCGATAACCAGCTCAACGTCACCACAGCGGCCGCCAACAAGTCGCTGCAGCAGCTCTCCACCGGCTCTCGTATCAACTCCGGTTCGGACGATGCCGCCGGCCTTGCCATCTCGGATGGACTGAATGCAAACATCGCGGCTCTCAACCAGTCGGCGCTGAATGCCACCAACGCGGTTGGCTCCTTGCAGACAGCCGATGGCGCCCTGTCGCAGGTCACCTCTTTGCTGAACCGCTCGGTAACGCTGGCTACCGAAGCTTCGAACACCGGCCTCACCAGCACGCAGTCCACCGCCATCGACAGCGAGTTCCAGGCCCTGCTCACCCAGATCAACAACATCAGTTCCTCCACGAACTTCAACGGAACCGCCATCTTCGGCTCGACCGTCTCGGCCTTTACCAGCGACGGTACAACGGGTGGCACGATCAGCATCGGCACGACCGTGGGCGCCGTCGATCCGACTACTCTCGGACTTAACACGGCAACTCTGACCTCAACCGCCAACGCCACCGCTGCTCTTTCGAAGCTCACAGCCGCCATCTCGACTGTCTCGGCGGCGCGCGGCAATCTGGGCGCGACGGTGGAGCAACTGCAGGCCGCATCCACGGTGGATACGACCGAGTCGCAGAACCTGACCACCGCGTCGAGCAACATCACTTCGGCTGACATCAGCCAGGTGGTTGCCAACGACACCAAGTACAGCATCCTGGAACAGACCGGCGTATCTGCGCTACAGCAAGCCAACCAGCAAGCGCAGAACGTCCTTAAGCTGATCCAGTAGAGATCCGAGGTCAAGCTGAATAAGGCTTGACCTCGGTTTTTCGGCCCTTGTACGACCCTACTTCAGGCCCCTGTAACCTGGCTGCCGGCGATCTTCGCCGGCAGTCTTTTTTGCGGCTCGAAGCCCACCCACGAGACAGCGCGAATCCAAAGAATTCCTTGTCTGAATGCATTTGTTTGAGGGATCGTCTGATTAAGGCGCCGCTTTGAATGGGCCGGGATTTATCCCCGCCGCTACGACCCGCCACAACTTAGTCCATGCTTGAGCCGCTGCGGGGTGCTGAACAGATGATCAGAACTTTTCAGGCGCTCGGATCGCATCGTGGCAGGCAGGCTGGATCTCATCGCAGGATGACACGATTGGAAAAGGGCGAACGGTCGCGGCGCGACTGGCTTTGTCGGGGTCCTTCGACTGCGTTCCGCACGATGAAACCGTGCTCCACTCCGCTCAGGATGACAGTGTGGTTTGTAACTAATGCAATGACAGTGTGTGTTGTCAGCACAAGCGGGGCAGTGTTTTTTTTAGACAAAACTTCGCCAGTTTTTCAGCCGGAACAGGAGAATGAGGAGGTGCGCGTCGCCGACAGCGCCGGGACAGCATACCCCTGAACAGGGCTGGAGGGTGCAGCCGCAGCGGTCTCGTCCAACTGCTGCCAAGCCCCGCGCACGTCCAGGACGGCCTGCACCTGCCTGCGGAGAATGGCGGGGTCCAGCTTGAATTGAGCAAGCAGCATCTGCTGGCGGACATGCTGGTAGAAGCGCTGCAACTGGATGGCCGTCTCGCCGCCCGCCTTCATGTCGAGCATCGCGTCGAGCTGGGTCAATACCTTGAAGCCATGGCTGAGTTCGTTGCAGCGCGTCTGAACGTCGCCCGTTTCCAGGGCCTTTGCGGCTCGTTGCAGGTTGCCGGTCAGCGTATCGCACAGGGCAATCACCAGGCCGACGACGGAGGAGTGCTGCAAGGCGGCACGCCGGTACTCAAGAGGGGTGGTTGGATAGCTCATTAGTTTTCTCAGTTACCGCTTTTTTGGTCGAAGCCCAGAAGCGCGTCGGTGTTCTTGATCTGTTGCGGCAGTTGCTGAATCGCAATGTCGGCTTTGTTGTATTCCGCTGTGAGGAGCGTTGTCTGCGCGTTCAAGTACGCTTGCAGGGTGTTGGTCTCATTGGTCAGGTCTTGATTTTCCGCACTGATGCTTTGCAGATCGACCGTAAACGCCCCATCAGACGCATCGGTGTACCGGTTCAGCGTGCTGGTGAGCGTTGCCGCAAAACCATTGTTGCTCGTGCCCTGGAAGAACGTTGCCACGGCTGAAGGATTGCTCTGCAGGGCCGAAGAAAGCTTGGTCGGATCGAACGAGAGGCTTCCGTCCGAGTTGGTCGTGATTCCCAGCGCGGTAAGTGTGTTCAAGCTTGCCGTGCCGGAGTTGTAGTTGGTAGCGGCCAGCAGGTCGGAGTAGAAGGACTGTCCCGTGCTGTCGGAGAGAAGCGGTCCGGCCGTGCTTGTGGTGGCACTATAAGCGACATCGGATGTGGCATCGGAGACGAGCGCGTTGTACGCCGAGACGAAGCTGCCGATCGCGCTGGCGATATCGGTGGTATCCGGCGCGAGGTTGAGAGCAATGGTCTGGCCCGCAGCCGCGCTCTGCAGATTCAGCGTTACTCCGTTCAGCGCGCCGACCACGGTGTTGGAGGCGCTGCTGATCGGAACTCCGTCCACGGTCAGGGAAGCATTGCTCCCGGCCTGCGCCTGGGTAAAGCTGATCCCGCTGGCATTGCCGATGGAAAAGGCCGCGGCGCTGCCCGAGGAGTTCGCCACGATCGACAGTCGCGCGCCGCTGCTGTCGGTTACGACGTTCGCGGTCACGCCCAGCGACTGGCTGTTGATGGCGGTGGCCAACTCGTCAAGATTGTTGGTCCCGCTGCCGATTGGGATGGTCGTGGTCTTTCCACTAACGGTGAGATCGAAGCTTCCGGCTGCAAGCTGCGCCGTCTCGCTGGACTGTTCGGCGGAGTACCATGAAGCGGTGGTCGCCAGAGAGGTGACGACTACCGTATGGTTGGCGATGGCAGTGCCGTCGAGTGCCGTGGCGGTGACCACGGCCGAGTTGGAACTGGAGACAGAAACCGCGTTGAGAACGCTGCCGGCGCTTTGGAGCGCGCTGAGCTGATCGCTCAGGGTCGATGCATCCGTATTGAGCTTGTTGATCGCGGTTGTCTGATTGGAGAGCGCCATTTGCTCGGCCGCCCAGGTCTGCTCCGGCGCCGCCTTTGCACTGATCACTGCGTTGACCGCGGCGGCTACGTCAATGCCGCTCGATCCGCCCAGGGCGGACAAAACAGAGCTAAGGACTGCTGAACTGCTGGTGCTCATGGTAAATCTCCTTGTAGAGACGTTGCATCAACCGCGGATTAGGACGGGGGCGCGAGATAGTTCAGAAGCGTGTTCTGCAGCACCTTGGAGGAGGCCGCAAGGACGGCCGAGTTCGTCTGCTCCGCGGAAGTCAGGTCCTCTGCCGCGGTTGCGGTATCGATACCGACCAGCGAAGTAGCCTGGGAACTCAGCGTAACTTTCTCCTGAGAGAGGTAAGACTCCTGCGCATTCAACTCGTTGACCGCGCTGCCGTAGACGACATGCTGTTGCGTAACGAAGTTCAGCGCGGCCGTGACTTTTGCGGTCGCATTGCCGATGTCCGTGCCGGAGCCGCTCGTCAGCGCCGTTGCCAGTCCGCTCAATGCGCCCAGGACACTCGCACTGCTGTTGTCGAAGAGCGTGCTTCCCGGGATGTTGGTCTGAACGTTGAGCGATTGTCCGACCTGCACGTGGTTGATCTCGGTATTGCCGTTGTACTGATAACCCGTCGCGGAGTTGCTGCTTGCCGTGAAGGGCGTACTCCGGTTGGCGGTCCCGCCGAAGATCGCAACGCCCTGGTACGTGGTGTTGGCGAGAGCCACGACATTGGTGAGGAGTCCCTGAACACTGGTTGCGATGGACTGCCGGTCCGTGGTGGATTCGGTACTGTTGGCGCCTTCCACGCCCAGCGTCACGGCCTGGTTCAACAGCGCGACAACCGAGGAGACGGCGGAATCCGCGCTTTGTGCCTGCCCCCGGGCGGAATCCACGTTGGTAGTGTACTGGTCTACGTTCGCGGACTGGGCCTGAACCTGCACCAGGGCGGCCGAGGCAGCCGGGTCATCTGAAGGCAGCGAGACGCGTTGGCCTGTCGACACCTGCTGCAGAGCTGTCTGGACGCTCGCATCGCTCTGCTCGATGTTGGAGATAACGTTGGAGGTAATATTGGGAACAAATCGCATGTCAGTCAGCCTGCACTCGGAATCATGTTGATGGTGGTGGAGAAGAGAGCGGAGATTGTCGAGACCACTCGTGCCGCGGCCTCATAAGCCTGCTGGTAACGGATGAGGTTTGCCGATTCCTCATCGATCGAAACGCCTGAGACCGAAGTCTGTTGATTGTTGAGACTGGTCAGGCTGACGCCTGCGGCGTTCGACTCCGCGGTGGCGTCCGCAGCCGCGCTTCCGACCTGGTAGACGAGATTTGCCGAGACAGTCGTCGCGCTCTGGCCGGAAGGCAAGGCAGCGTTCTGTACCGCGGTGAGATTGGCGACATTGCCATTGCCGCTGCCTGAAGAGTCGCCGCTCGCTGCAATGGCATCCGGGTCCGTGGTTGCCAACGAGATAGCCGCCGCTGAACCGGTTACGGCCGAGGGGACTGTGAACAGCGCGGCTCCCGGCGCGCCGCCCGCGTCGTAGCCCGATGCCTGCGCCTGGTTGACCGCGTTGGCAAACTGATTGGCCAGCGTGTCCAGCGTCTTCTGGAAAGCCGGAAGCTGAGTATCGCGTACCTGGATCGTCCCGCCCAGGTCGCCGCCGGAGATCTGCGCGGTCAGGTTGTTTCCCGCCGAGTCAAAGACCTGCTGGTTGCCGTTGGCGCCCGCTCCGGTCGAAAGCGCGTACCTCTGGCCTCCAAGAACGAGCGGCGTGCCGCTGGCAGTGGAGATGGTGTCGCCCTGCGCAGTGTGAGTTACGGAGATGTTGGTGAGAGCCGCCAACTGCGTCTCCACCTGCGAGACCTGATTCTGGATCTGACTCGCGTCCTGACCGCTCGCCTGCTGCTGTACGAGTTGCTGGTTGAGCGTGGCCGCCGTCGAACTCAGTTGGTTGATCTGATCGACATCGGTCTGAACCGAGGTGTTGAGGCTGCTGACGGGCGCGCTCAAGCCGGCCGCCGTGGTCTGAAACTGCTGGACTACATTCTGCGCGTCCGAGATGACGGTGGAGCGATTAGCCGAACTGTCCGGGTTGGCGGAGAGCGCCGCAAGTCCGGTAAAGAAGGTCGACAGCGCACCGGAGAGACTTGAACCCGAGCTGGGAAACAAGGTCTGGATCTGGTTCAGCACATTCACCTGGGCGTTGGAGCTGCTCTGCTGCGAGGTTTCCTGTTGAATGGACAGCGTCAGGAGCTGATTTTGCACGCTGCGAATTCCGGCAACCTCCACGCCTCCGCCGAAGCTCAGGGAGCCATCCTGGGTGGAGGGAGCCTGCTGAAGGTCGACGATCTCACGGGCATAGCCGGCCGTGCTGGCATTGGCAATGTTGTTGCTGGAGACCGATATCTCAGTTTCCTGCGCCATCAGCGACTGGCTTGCAATCGAGAGTGTCGAGTTGAGTCCGCCCATGCTTTGCTTCTTTCTTCGATAAGGTTTCGACCAGCTTAGGACTGCGCGGACCAGGTTCGTACCGGGTCTGAGGCAGGCGCGCGTCCGTTGCCGGGCAGTCCCGCGTACCCCTGTGAGAGTCTGGCGAACATCTGCACCGTTCTGCCCTGGTGCCGCAGCAAAGCGGAGTAGTTGCGGTTGAGCTGGACCAGGTGCGCCTGCGCCTCTTCGATACGTCGCGCCAGATCGCTCGTGCTGTTGCTCTGGTCGACCGCGGATGTGCCGGCGCCCTGTGAAGGATGGTGAGCCGCAAGCCCGGAGAGACGAGAACATAATGCGAGTTGCTTCGATACACTTTGTTCAAAGGATGAGAGAGAATTCTCTCCCAGGAAGCGCATGGCCCGATTCAATTCGCCGCTCAGATCGTTAAGACATTCAAGATAGGACAGAGAGGGCAGGTTGCCGGTATGGTCCGTCTGATCATGCCTGGTTGATGAATGCTGCATCTCTGTCCTCCTCTCTTTGCGCTAGATTGTTGCCGACGACAGCGAATCAGCGATCTCCGCTGCTTCGAGTGAGTATTCCCCTTGACTCACCGCCTGTTTCAGGCTTTGCACGCGAGCCGCCCGGTCCGGGTCTTCCGCCAGGGCTGTCTGCGTCAGTTTCTTCACGGAATCGCTCGCCGACGTGAGCGCGGTTGTGTCCTCCGAGTAAGCAGCCGCGGAAGATTTCGCCAGATGTTCGGCCGAGACCTTCTTGTTATCCGCCTTTTTTAGCTGTTCCGCCGATTCCGCCGATGACGTTGCGCCGATTGGTTGGATTACCACGCCGCACCTCCTATGGTTGCGTCACCACTATCGGCAGGAGTGCGAAAAGATTTCAGTGGAATTGCAAAAATCATCGGTTTGTGCTGCCGGGACCTCCTGTGCGCGGAAGTTTCGCCGGAGTATCGTCTTGCGCATTCCCGGACGACCGCAGATGCTCGGTAACCATTTTGGCGATCCCGATGCCGCCGCTCTTCGTCAGGGAGCCTGCCAGCGCCTGCATCGCGAGTCCCTGAAATTGATCCTTTCCGGCGTCGCTGTCGTCTCCGTCTCCTCCAGGAACGGACGCGAAGGAGTTCTCCGCCTGCTGCAGCCAGTTGCCCAGCAGGATCGTTTCGAAATCCTTCCCCGCCTTATCGACCTTCGCTGCCTCCCGGTCCGCTCCCACGGCCTTACCGGCCCGCTTCAGCAGTTCATCGGTCTGGGCCTGCAGCGCACTCACCTGGCTCTGTTGATCGATGGAAAATCGCATCAGATTACCTCCAGGTCGGCCTGCAGCCCGCCGGCCGCCTTGATTGCCTGCAGGATGGCTACGATGTCGTGCGAGGTTGCGCCGATGGCATGCAGCCCCCGGATGAGGTCGTCCACATCCGCGCCGTTGTCCAGCCGGATGGATTGGGCGGGAAGATCCTTGACGCCGACGACGGAGTTGGTGACCGTAGTCGTCTTCGCTCCGTTGCCGGCCACAAACGGTTGAGAGACCTGGCTGATGGATTCCACCTCGATGCTGAGACTGCCATGCAAGACCGAGACCGGGGATAGGGTCACATCGCCGCCCATTACGATGGTGCCTGTACGCTCGTTGATGATCACATGCGCCGGAGCGCGATAACTGATGGACAAGGCCTGGATGCGCCCGATGAGCACGGGTACAGACTTTGCCGAAGCAGCGGCCACGTCGACCTGCACGGTGCGGCTGTCGATGGCCGAGGCAACAGTGGCGTGAAACTCGGCATTGATGGCTTCGGCGGCGGACTCCGCGGCGGCGAAGTCCGGATTACGCAGGAGGAAGTTCACCTTGCGCATCTGGCTGAGATCGACGACGGCATCCCGTTCGACGATCGCGCCGGCCGGAATGCGTCCTACCGTGGGGTGATTCACCGCACGAATGTTGCCTGCCGCACCCTCGGAGTAGCCACCCAGCGCCAGCGGCCCCTGAGCCTCCGCGTAGACCTGCCCGTCGGGTCCGCGCAACGATGCCATCAGCAGGACACCCCCCTCCAGACTTTTGGCATCGCCGGCGGAAGAGACCGTTACATCCAGCTTGGACCCGGGCCGCGCGAACGCAGGCAGGGATGAGGTGATGAAGACCGCCGCCACGTTCTTGACCACGACCTGAGAAGGCGCTATCTGGATGCCCATACGGGTCATCGCATTGGCCAGCGTCTGGACGGTGAAATAGGTCTGCTGGCGGTCGCCGGTGCCGCGCAGACCGACTACGAGTCCGTAGCCCACAAGCTGGTTGTCGCGGACGCCCTGCACGTCGGTGATGTCGCGCAGCAGCACCACGCGCCTCGGCGTGTCCGCGAGAGACGGATGCCAGAGCAGCACAAGCATGTGCTGGAGGCAGAAGAGACGGCGCACGAGCCTGAAGGAAAGTAGTCGCATCATCATCAGAAACCAAAGAGCCAGAGTACGGCCCGGGTAATGGGGTTAGGAGAACGCACGCTGTCGGAGATGATGCCTTTGCCCTTCATCTCAATTTCAAGATTGCTGAGAGCCGCGGATGGAACGGTATTCGCCGAACTGATATCTCCGGGACGAACGATTCCGCGGATGATCAGGTCTTCGTGCTGGTTGTTCATGGAGATCCTGCGCTCGGCCTCGATGACCATGTTCCCGTTGGCGAGCACCGCGATGACCTGCCCGGTCAGCGCCGTGGTGAAGGTGGTGTTGGACGAGGTAGAACCCTGTCCCTTCAACGCCGAAGAGGAGTTCGCGCCCAGCAGCGGGTTGACTCCTTTAAGTTTGAGCGCGCCGGGAAGTCCGGTGATCGCGGAGCTCGCCGAAAAGGTACGCTCGCTGTCCACGTTGCCGCTCTGGGCGGCGCTCGTCTGCACCGCGACCTGCACGACGATGGTGTCGTTTACGTTGCGCGCCTTGTAATCGGAGGAGAGATCTCCGAGGGAGTTTGCCGCCGACCACAAGCTGCCCAACGTGCGCGGGTCCGGCGGAGGCATGTACTGCTCATGCAGGCCCCGGAGGTAGTCGGCGCGCAGATCCCGCTCGGGTTTTTTGTTCTTGTTTTTGGCGGAGGTCGAAGGCCCGGCGCTCTGCGTGGAGGCGCTGCCCGAAGCTGCAACCGGGGGCTGCGCGCAGGCGAGTCCACCTGCGAACAGGATCGTTGCAAAGCTCACCAGCTGAAAGGTTCTCGCCATCTCAGAAGATTCCTTTCACAACACCGGGTCCGATCACTTCGGCCTGATACGCCTGCCTGCGGTCCGGCGTGGTTACGCGCACACTGGCTCCGGGCTCACCTGCCTCGACGCATACCACGCGCATGCGCACATGCACACGCTCGCCCTCCAGCAGCAGCAAAGCCGGGGACCCGGGCCGAAGTGCCTGCGTATCCTCTTCGGCTGCGGCCTTGCGTGCCGTGGCTGCAGCCTTACGTGCCGCGACGGTGGGCTGGTCGAAGCGCGCGTGCATCTCGGCCGTGTTTACATCCGCGGACCAGGCAGCCGAGACATAGAACGGGAGGCACTCCGACGAGTTGCGGCAGGCGACGACGATTTGAGCACTGCGCCGGCCGCTCGGGGTCAGGGATCGAATGTCAAGATCCGGGCTGGCAACGGACGATGTGATGGCTGCGGCCGGCCTGAGCTGGAGCCCTTCCAGCGGAAGCCCGCGCTGTTGCATCGCAAGCATGACCTCGCTTTCGGCTAAGGGAAAGCGCCGGGCCGGCAGCTGTCCGAGGCCGTGCGCGGTGAGCACCGCGGCAAGGAGCGCGAAAGCTCCGGCTTTTCCCTTGTTCGATCTGATGATCCGCTTCATGTGCTTCCTCCTTACTGCGCGAGCTGGTTCAACTGCTGCAACATCTCGTCGGCAGCCTTGACCACGCGCGAATTCGATTCGTACGAACGCTGCGCGACGATCATCTGCACAAACTCTTCCACGACGCTGACGTTGGACTGCTCCAGCATGCCCTGCTGAATCTGGCCAAGTCCCTCCGACCCCCCGGGCGAACCGATGATCGGATTGCCGGATGCCGTGGTGGCCAGGTAGATGTTGTTGCCTACGCTGTTCAGGCCGCCGGGGTTGACGAAGAGCGCAAGCTGGATGGAGCCGACCGTCTGCGCCTGGGTCTGGCCGGGAACCGTGGCGCTTACCGTGCCATCGCTGCCGACGGTAATGTTGGTTGCATCGGGTGGAACCGTGATCGCCGGTTGCAGCGGGTTGCCATCGGCCGTCACCACGTTTCCCTGCGCATCGGGATGGAAGGAGCCGGCGCGGGTGTATCCGGTCTGCCCGTTCGGCATCAGGATCTGGAAGAAGCCGCCGCCGGAGATGGCGAGATCGAGGGGATTGCCGGTGGTCTGCAGATCGCCCTGAGTCTGGTTGATCTCCGTCGTGCTGGGCCGCACCCCGAGACCAATCTGGAGCCCGGCCGCGTTGGTCGTCTGCTGCGTCGCCGCCGAGCCGGGCATCACGGTGTTCTGGTATAGCAGATCCGAAAATGCGAGAATCCGCTGTTGAAAGCCCGTGGTGCTCGAGTTCGAGAGATTATTGGCGATGTTGTCCAGGTTCAATTGCTGGGCGGTCATACCGCTGGCTGCCGTATACAGTGCACGAAGCATGAGTGTTTCCTCTTTCTTTCCTGAGTTAGCTGACGCGCGGTAAGTCCTGAGCCGCGGTCTTGTCGATTTCGGTGTCGATCATGGTGAGCGCGTGCCGCATACCCTCCGCGGCTCGCTGCGCGTCGATCAGTTCGATAACGCTGGTGACGGAGTTTACGTTCGAGCCCTCCAGCACACCCTGGCGAATCTGCGAGCCGGCCGATGCCTGGACCTGCGAGGCGGGGACGGTATAGTTGGAGGTTCCCATGCTTTGCGGGTCGGCATCGGGCGTGAACTCCACCAGTTGCAGCTTGCCGGCAATCACGTCGTTGGCCGAGACCGTGCCATCCGCGCTGACCGAGACTTTGGAACCGCCGGGTACAGTGATGGGACCGTCTGTGCCCATCACGGTGTCTCCGGTGGCGGTAACGAGCTGCCCCGCGGCCGAAACCTGGAATGCTCCATTGCGGGTGTAGCCGGTGCCGTTTGCCGTCTGCACAACGAAGAAGCCGGGACCATCGACACCCAGGTCGAGCGGATTGCCGGTCGGCTGCAGAACGCCGGCCTCCATGTCCAGGTGCGAGGCGTTAAGGATGCCGTAGTGGTTGGTCGTATCGTTCAGGGTGGAGTGCAGCGTCTGACCATAGCCCGCGAGCACCGAGCCAAAGGTGGTATGCCGAGCCTTGAAGCCACCGGTATTGCTGTTCGCAAGATTATTGGCGATGGTGTCGAGCGCGTCGGTCCGGGCCATCAACGCTGCGCATGCTGCATAGAGTCCGCTATCCATGAAGTGTCCTCACGGACAGTTCATAGCAAGAAGAGGGCCAAACTGCGTGGGCAGCCTGACCGGGCTTTGCTCCTTGAAAGGGTTCCTAAAGCGGGCTTTCTGAGAGTCAGGTGAGGGCGGCGGAAGAGAGAGTAAAGCCGCTGTCAAATCTCGCTCTCATGCTTGCATGCTCAGGGTAGACTTGGGGACGAGATCTTTGTGCAAGGGTGCGAGCCAGTCCAAGGATCTCATTCCAGGGCGAAGCATCCGGCTGCTTGTGCCTCCTGCAGATCGCGTCCGCCAGGAACTCGGGCAGATCCCAGGAGCGGGCAATCGCGAGGCCGAAGCTCTTCTGCTCTTCGATCGACGCTCCCGGCTGCTCCCACCCAAGCAGCGCTGGCAGCCGTTCCACCTCCGCGAAGAGACCTACCAGGTACGCTTCTTCGGGTGAGACCCCATCGACCAGTTCCGCCACTTCACGGGCACAACAAGCGACACGTCGCCACTGTCTGGCTTCTTCCGCGAGTTCGTGGGTGGGGGTAAGGTCGTGCGTAACGATCAGGTCGTACCAGCACTCGAAGGGAAGGGTCGCAATGCAATCGGCGATGCGGGTCGGCCGGTCCTCTCGCAGGGGAAACTCCTCCCCGACCAGACGGAAGACATAGAGGATCGCACTCAGGTCGGAGAGAACCACCTCCGCCAGCGCGTGCAGATCGACCCTGGGCTGCTGCAGCAGCAGTTCGATCTGCAGCCGGGTGGAAGCAAGCGTCGGCACATCCGGAAGCCAGCCGGTAGCTGCTGGGATGCTCGAAAACACGTTTCCGCTGATTTCAACCCGAGCTTGCATCGCCCCTCGCACCTGTTCCTTACACGCTTTCTTATCGGCACCGCGCGGAAAAAATTCAGGGCATGGCAAAAGAGAGTTGGTTATTCCAGCTGGGACTGCACAACCTGCGTGATCCGAAGCCCGTAGTTGCCATCGACAATAACGGCTTCTCCTCGCGCAATGACGCGGCCATCCAGGACCAGCTCGACCGGCTCATCCACCTGCCGGTCCAACTCCACCACGGCGCCACTGTTCAGGTCGAGAACCTCGCGCAGGCTCAACTTTCGCTGCCCGAAACGCAAGGTCACATGCAGTTCCACATCGAGCACCAGATCAAGGTTGGCCTGCGCGTCTGTCTGGGTTGGGTCCTGTTCAATTTCCGGCATGATCCGCTTCCTCCTTCTCAGCTCCGTCCGATCGCATGTGCTTCGGACGAAGCAGTTGCATTGCCTTTTTGTTGCCCTGGCCAACGGGCAAGGCGTCATAAAATGCCCGGTCTTCGAGCTTCAGCCAACCGGGCCCATCCACCGGCGCGGAGAGCGTAAGCACGCTGCCTACCGCGATCCGCGCCAGGTCGCCCACGGAGACGGTCAGCTCCGGCAGCTCTCCGGCGACTATGAACTCACATTCAAGCATCCTCTCCTCCAGGCTCAGGCGCGGAGAAAACTGTGCATCGCGCTTCGTTCCAACATGGTCCGCGCGTACATTGCGAACGATCTGGCTGGATAACGACGCCGGAAGCGCGAGGTGAAGCGATCCGGTTACGCCCGCGACGCTCAGTTCAAAGTGGATGCGGTGCACCTTCTCCGTCGGGGGGAACAAGCGATAGGCCAGGTTCGGCTTGACGCATTTCTGCGGCTCGACTTCGATTCCCATAGGCCGCCACAAGCGGTCAATCTGCGCGGCGATGATGCCGCCAACATCCTCAAGTATTTCTTCGTCGATCTCGGTGAGTTCGCGTGCCGTTCCCGTATGTCCGCCCGTGCCGCCGAGCAGCAGGTCGATCGCGGTAAACATCAGGGCGTTGTCCATCTCAAGAAGAATCGGCGCGGACGAAGGGTGCGAGGCACAGGGCTGGATGTACCCGGTGCCGTTGCAGCGGGTGCGGAAGTCTTCCATCGTCAACTGTTCGAGGTCGACCAGCCTTACCTCGAGGCCGGTGCCCAGATAGACATCGAGCGAAGTCGCCAGATTGCGCGCGAGCAGCTCATTCAGCGTGCTCAGCGTGCGGCCACTCTCATTGGAGAGCCTGCCGGCGGAGCGGAAGTTGCAGGGGAGAATCGTCGGATTTCTGGCGGGCATTCTTTTCGCGGGATTCATGCGCTTCTTCTCACTTGAGCGCGCTCGGCTGCCGGCAGTTGCTTCCCGGTCCCGGAAGGCCGCTCCTCGGCTTCGGTCAGTGTCCGCTTCAGCTTCGCCAGCACCGTGGAATGGATCTGGGAGACACGAGAGACCGCAATCCCTACCACCTCGGCCACTTCTTTCATCGTGAGTTCCTCCCGATAGTAGAGCGAAAGGATCAACTGCTCACGCTCAGGCAGATCCGCCACGGCATCGATGAGCCTCTGCTTCTCTTCCGCCTTCACGTACATCTGAAATGGGTTATCCCAACTACTCGGAGTGGAATCGATCAGATCGTGGGTGCCTTCTCCTTCAAAGGACGATTGCGACTCCTGTCCCAACAGGGACAAACCGTTGATTTCGGTCTGCGTCTCCTGGAGTTCCTGCGTGCTGATGTTCAGCTCGGCAGCGATTTCGTCTTCGCTGGGTTGACGATGCAGCGTGTTGCGCAGCCTCTGGATCGCGTCGGCGATCTCGCGTCCCTTCCTGCGCACCGCCCGTGAACCCCAATCGAGGTCGCGCAGACTGTCGAGGATCGCGCCGCGAATCCGAAAGCTGGCGAACGTCCTGAACTGCGCATTCCTGGTCCGGTCGAAGTTGCGGTAGGCGTCGAGCAGGCCGATCACGCCAGCCTGTACCAGGTCGGCCAGTTCCACCTGCTGCGGCAAACGGTCGAGAATGCGGGAGGCGATGAACTGCACCTGCGGCAGCTCCTGCAGGATCAGTTCATCGCGATCGGCGAACTCTCCTGCTTCCTCGGAAATCATCTGATACATGGTGTGGGCCGACGCCATTCAACTCTCCAGTTCCGCTGCGTTTGCAAGTGCTTCCTAACGAATAACCCCTACGGACTGCACCATGGTCATCGGAGGGATCTCACTCGGAGAGATCACGACGATCTTAGGCAGAAACGGCTCCAGCAGCCGACGCAGGTAGAACCTGCCCGGCGAAGAACAAAGCAGGACCGGCGGAGCTTCACTGACGCGCTCCCCGTAGGTGGAACGCAGACTGTCCAGCACGCGACGTGCCACAGAGATCTGAAGCGCGCTGGACGACCCTTGTCCGTTCTGTGAATTTGCGGCTCGCATGCATTCTTCTTCGATCGCGCTATCCAGCGTGACCACTTTGAGTTCGCCTTTTCCGTCCAAAAGCGGGCGAATCAGCGCTCGTCCCATGGTCTGGCGCGCCGCTTCCACCAGAGCCACGGAGTTTTTGTTGTTTGCCGCGGTGTCGACGAGCGCTTCGAGAATCGACCCGAGATCGCGGATGGAGACCTGTTCGCGCAACAACTGCTGCAGCACCTTTTGCACTTCGCCGAGGCTCATTAGCTTAGGGATCAGTTCCTCGACCAGCCTGGGATGAGAATCATTAAGGCGATCGATGAGACGCCTGGTCTCATGACGGGTAAGAAGCTCATAGGCATTGCGCTTGATGAGCTCCGCCAGGTGGGCCGCGAGCACGCTCGTGGCATCGACCACAGCGTATCCCGCGGCAATCGCCTGGGCCTGGTGATCCTTGCTGATCCACTTGGCGGGCACGCCGAAGGCCGGTTCCCTGGTTTCTTCGCCGGGCAGATTGGGCGATGCGATGTCCGGGCTGACGGCGAGCAGAAACCCGCGACGCAGCTCCCAGCGGGCGATCTCCACTCCTCGCAGATGCACGACATACTCTCCGTCGCGCAGGGAGAGGTTGTCGGTGATGTGGATGGAAGGAACAAGGAAGCCAAGCTGCTGGGCCAGACTCTTGCGCAGCGCCTTGACCCGCGTCAGGAGCTGGCCGCCCTGCTTTGCATCGACCAGCGGCACCAGGCCCACCCCTACTTCGAGCATCAGTTCATCCAGCTTAAGCGCGGCGTCCATCGCATCCAGGGCCGGAGCCGCCGCGCCCCCCTTGCCGGCCGCCGGTTTGGCGAGTTCCGCAAGCTCCGCCGCATCTTCCGGCACCTTTTCGTCTTTGATCTTCCAGGCCGCAAACCACATCCCGCCCGCAAGCAGAAAGAACGAGAGCTTGGGCAGACCGGGAATGAGTCCCAACGCCGCCAGAACACCTCCCCCAATCCACAGCAGGCGCGGACTGCTCAGGAGCTGCTTGCGAACGTTGACACCCAGAGAGTCCTTTGAGGCCGCCCGGGTGACCACAATGCCGCCCGCGATAGAGACCAGCAGCGACGGCAAAATGGAGACCAGGCCATCGCCCACGGTCAGAATGGTGTACGTCTTCAGGGCTTCTTCAAACGGGATGCCTTGCTGGAAGACGCCAATGAGAAAACCGGCGATGATGTTGATCGCCATGATCAGAATGGTGGCGAGCGAATCGCGCTGCGAGAACCTGGCCGCGCCGTCCATGGCGCCGCAGAACTCCGCCTCGCGGGCCACGTTCTCCCGCCGCTTGCGCGCCTGCACCTCATTGATCAGGCCTGCGTTCAGGTCTGCATCGATTGCCATCTGCTTGCCCGGCATGGCGTCCAGCGTGAAGCGTGCCGTCACCTCGGCCGTTCGCACCGCGCCGTGACTCACCACGAGATACTGGATGGCCACGAGCGCGAGAAACAGCACAAATCCGACGACGTAGTTGCCTCCGACCACAAACTGCCCGAAGGCTTCAATCACATGTCCCGCAGCGGTCGCACCTTCGTTCCCGTGCAGCAGAATACGTCGTGTGCTGGCCAGGTCGAGCGAGAGACGCAGCATCGTCAGCAGCAGAAGAAGGCTGGGAAAGACCGAAAACTCCACCGGCTTCAGAATCTGCACCGCCGTCAACAAGACCAGAACAGACGCCGTGATGCTGATGGTGAGCAGCAGATCCAGCATGAAGCTGGGCAGCGGCACAAGCATCACAAACACCATGGCGACAGCGGAAACCGGGACAATCCATTCTCCCGAAGACGCGACCAGTTTCAGCAGACCACTTTGCTTTTTCATCGTTGAATCAGATCTCCGGAAGCATTTCTGTTGCGGCGCATGGCTTCCTGCCGGCGCACTTCGGCCTGGGCCTTGAACACGATTACGAGGATGTCCGCAACCGCCTGATACAGCGCCGAAGGAATCTCCTCGCCAACCTCAACCGTCTTGTAGAGAGCCTGTGCCAGCGGCTTGTTCTCGAGCACCATGATGCCGTTCTCGTACGCCAGGTCCTTGATCGCCTGCGCAATCAGGTTCATGCCCTTCGAAACCACCTGAGGGGTAGCCATGTCGGGCGTGTAGCGGAGCGCGACCGCGTAGTGCGTGGGATTGGTTACCACGACCGTGGCGGTTGCGGCCGCTGCCAGAGCCTGCTTCTTGCGCATGCGCCGCTGCAGCCGCCGGATACGCATTTTGATCTGAGGATTGCCATCGGTCTGCTTGCTTTCTTCGCGCACCTCTTCGCGCGTCATCTTCATGTCGCTCTGCATCTTCTTCCATGTCATGAAGTAGTCGACACCGGCCCAGGCGAGCAGGACCAGGCACGCCTTCCAGCCGAACTCGAACATCATTCCGCCGATAAGGGCGGTGAGACCGCGAAGCTGGAGCGAAGAGGCGCGCACCATCGTTCCCCAATGCGATTCGATACAGTTCACCGCGATCCAGGCGATGGCTCCGAACGGAAGCAGGGACTTCATCAGGTTGGTGAGACCCGCGATGGAAAAGATCTGACCGATCCGCTTCGCCGGGTTGAAGCGATCGAACTTGGGCTCCAGCGCCGCGGGAGCGATGTTGATGCCCCCCTGCACCAGGCTGGCGGAGACGGAGATGACCAGCGCCGTCATTATTTTTTTAATGATACTGCGAGCAACGTCAACTCCACTCCAGAAGAGGACGGGCCCGTTGACATCCATCTCGCGGGTCGCGGCCATGTCCAGAATCATGCGGTAGAAGGTGGTCCAACGGCCCAGGCCGGTCTGCGCGATCAGCGTCAGCACCGCCACGACACCCGCAATCGCCAGCACGTTCGGCAGCTCTCGCGAGCGGGCTACCTGGCCCTGTTCGCGAGCCTTCTCCTGCCGTTTTGGTGTGGCCTGTTCTGTTTTACTCGAATCTGCCATGGTCTACCGCGCCAGGTGAAGCAGGTGATCGGCCAGGCCGAGTGAGTTCAAGAAGAGTTTGCGGAACATCTCCGGCCACCAGGTGAGCGTGGAGAAGAGGATGGCAAGTCCAAGCAGGCTCTTCACCGCCGGCCCCAGCAGCATGACCGGAAGCTGCGGAGAAGACTTGCCCAACAGGGCGAGCACGATATCTGTGAGCAGAGTGGCTGAAAGCACCGGCGCCGCGATCTGAACGCCGATCATCAGGATGCTCCCGCCCGCGCCGACCAGAGTCATCACCAGGGGGCGGCTCAGGTGAGCTGTGCCGGGCGGCAGGTACGAGAAGCTGTTGCCCAGCGCGCGCAGCAGCCAGAGATGTACATCCAGTCGCAGAAAGATAAGCATCGCGATCGACCGGTGGAACATAGCCACGACAGTGGTATCTACCTGTGTGTTGGGGTCGAGAATATTCACCAGAGAGTAGCCCATTTGTATGCTGAGGATTTGCCCGGCCATCTGCACCGCTTCAAACACGATCTGCGTGGCAATGCCGAAGACGATGCCCAGCATCAGCTCGCGAGCAACCAGCAGCGGCCATTCCGCCAGAGGAAGAGGGTTCATGGAACGCGAGATCATGGGATACAGCAGGATCGTGAGTGCGAAGACCAATCCGGCCTTCACCCGTGCCGGAATCACGACGCTCCCCAGGAAGGGGGCGAAGAGCATCAGCCCTGACAATCGGATGCTGATGGCAAGGAAGGCCTGAAGGATATCCGCTAAGGGGATTTCGATCATTCGAGCACCTTATGAAAGTCCGACAACATAAGAACCGTGTAGCTGGCGAGATGGCGCAGCATCCAGGGCATCAGGATGAAGAGCGCGCCGCCCGTGGCCAGCAGGCGCGGAATGGTTGAGAGGGTCTGGTCCTGCAGGGAGGTCACAACCTGGATGATGTTCATGATCAGGCTTACGGCGATGGCGATCAGCAGGATAGGCGCGCTGAGCAGAATGACCTGCTCCAGCATGAGCCGGCCCATGGAAACAACGGAGTCCGGGCCCATCAGCTGAAGCTCCGCAACAGCGCGCCAACCAGCAGATGCCATCCATCCACCATGAGGAAGAGAAGAAGCTTGAGCGGCGTGGAGATGACCACGGGTGGAAGCTGCATCATGCCCACGGACGTTGTAATGGACGCGACCACCATATCCACGATCAGGAAAGGAAGAAACAGCACCGTTCCAATCTGAAATGCGGCCTTCAACTCCGACAGGATGTAAGCCGGCAGCATGACGCGGAAGGAAAGATCCTGAGCGTTGTTGGGACGCGGCTCCCTGGCCAGATCGAGGAAGAGAGCGACATCCTTGTCGCGAACATAGTGCGACATGAACATCCGCAGAGGCTGTCCCGCGCGGGTAAGAGCTTCTACCGGGGTAATCGTGCCCGCCTCCAGCGGTACGATCGCGTTGTCGTACACCTGCACGCCCACAGGCTGCATGAGGAAGAACGTCATGATCATCGACAGGCCGATCAGGGTCTGGTTCGACGGAGTCGTCTGCAAGCCAAGGGCCTGGCGCAGGAAGTGGAAGACGATCAGCAGCCGGGCAAATGGCGTGACGCACACCAGAATGGAAGGGATCAGCGCCAGAAACGTCAGCAGGACGACGATGGTCCAGGGCGCGGAGTTGCCGCCCAGCCCGGTGATCTGTATGCCGCCTGGGCTTGCCGCAGTGGCTGGTATCGCAGCAGACAAAGTTGCGATGTGCCCTGCAACCGAGCCGGCGTGCGCAAAGGCAAGGCTGGGGAATGCGATCAGCAGCGCGGCAGAACCTGTTTTCGCGGAGGAGATCGTCCTTTTCATGCGGGCTTCTCCATGCCGGCGGAACCAGCACGCCACCTGCCTTGCTCCTGATCCAGAATTGCGAGCAGAGAGACACTGCTTCCGGAGGCGCCGATCAGCAGTTGGACCCCGTCTACCTGAAGGATTGTTACCAGCCGCTTCTCTCCGAGCGATACCGTCTCCGTGACTCGCATACGCCTGGAGGAGGACTTCTGCAGGCTCTTCTCCTGAAGCCACCTGAAGCCAGTCATGGCCTGACTGACGACAGACTGCAGCGTAAGCGAAGGCCTGGGCTGAGGCAGGCCTGCATTGGTTGGCTGGGGCCGGCTGTGCGTCATGCGAGCTCCGTAATCCGCCCGGCCAGGCGCTCTCCAACGACTTCGAATTCGGTCCAGCCCATCAGAACGCCGTTCACGCGCAACGGAATATCGGAGCTTTGATTGCACGCGGTCCGCACGATGGAACCCTCCGCAAGACTCAGCAGAGAACCTACCGTGAACCCGACCAAAGGAACTTCGAGGGCCAGCGTACAGGGCAGCCAGGGGAGAAGTTCCTTCGCCGAGCGCTCCTTCGCCGAAGGACGGATGACGGTCACCGGCGGGGGCGTTGTTGCGCTCTTGATCAAAGGTGATGCTGTCACAGAATGCCCTCCTTGCAAGCAATGATCTGGTTCGCTTTTCCGGTTCAAACGCATACAAGAACGGGAAAGACGAAACAGCAATCCTGCTGAATGCAAGTGGGGGACCAAAGCGGGCGGGGGCGTGCAGGCAATAAACGCGGGACCGTACCACCTTCGGGTGATCCGGTCCTCGCGGGACAGCTCAATCTTCGCGTTCTATGAGGAGGCCCATGAGAAGGCCAGGATGGAGCCCTTCGCTCGCGATGCGGCGGTCGCAGAGCTCTCATCCACTCCTCATAAAGCCTGCTCGAACGCTGAAATCAGGCGGCCAGCATCTGCATTGTGGTCTGCACGATCTGATCCATCGTGGTGACGCTCTTGGCATTGGCCTGGTACGCCTGCTGGGCCACAATCATCTTGCCGAACTCGGTGGCGACATCGACGTTGGACGATTCGACCGAACCGCCCGTGATTGTGCCCAGGCCGGCATTTCCGGCCGTGCCGATGAGTGCCGTTCCAGCGGCCGCGGTGGCCTGGTATTCGTTGCCGCCCACCTGCACCAGACCCTGCGTGTTGGCGAAGTTGGCCAGCGCGACCTGCCCCAGAGAACCGATCTGTCCGTTCGAGTAGGTTCCGGTGATCGTGCCGTTCGCCAAAACCGAGTAGCTCGCCAGGGTTCCGCTCGCATAACCGTTCTGCGTGGAAGCGGTAGTCGCGCTCGCGGCACTGGTCTGCGTAATGGTCGAAGCGCCCGCGGCATCATTCAGATTCCACTGCAGGTTCAGGGGAGCCGCACCATCCTTGAGCGACGGAATCGAGATCCCTATGCTGGACGTTGGTGAGGTCAATTGACCCGAGGAGTTGAAGGTGAGTGTGCCGCTGGCTACCTGGGTCGACGATGCGCCCGTCGCGGAGGTGGGCAGATTCACGCTGTAGCTCCACGCGTTGGTGCCCGTGTTGGTGTAGTCGATCGTCAACTGCTGCTCGTTACCGAGCGAATCGTAGACCGGTGTCGTGCTGGTGAAGCTGCCGGTGCCTCCGGTGGCTGCGCTGAGATTGACGGATAGGCTGAAGCTGGTGGTCGCGCTCGCCGGAAGAATGGAATTCTGGTTGATCTGTATGGGCTGCAGGGGGGCCGTGGTATTGACCGCGCCATTCACTGCCGGATATCCCATCAGCAGATCTCCACTCGGGGTTGTCATCTGCCCGCTGGAATTGGTGGTGAAGTCGCCGGCCCGGGTATAGTCGGTGCCGCCGTTTGCAGTCTGGGTCATGAAAAAGCCGTTTCCCGACAGCGCCATGTTGGAAGCGATCCCCGTTGCGCTCTGCGTGCCATCGGTGAAGTTCGACACAGTCTGCGATGACTTGACACCCAGGCCCATCTGCAGCGGATCGCCCACTCCGTTCAACATGCTGCTCTGGGCGAAGACGGCGCTGAAGGAGGTGTTCTGGTCCTTGTAGCCGACGGTGTCCAGGTTGGCAAGATTGTTGGAAATCGACGCGAGCTGTGCTTCACTGGCGATAAGACCGGAAAGAGGAACTCCAAAAGCACCCATTATTTGCCTCCAAACTGATTGGTAAACGGTGAAAGGTTGAGTGTCGCGCTGGGATTGCCGGCTGCCAGCATCGCAGCGTTCACTGCTGCCGAAGACGACGGAGAGGAAGGAGAGCTGGTATCGAGCAGTGCATTGCGAGCCGCAAGCAATGCCGCGGAACTCGCCGCCTTTGCGCCAGTCCCGGTGGTCGAGGCGGTGCTCGGCGTGAGGTTCTGGTTGATGCTGATGAGCTGGTCGAGCTGGTTCAGTGAGATCATCTGGCCGACCATCTGGGTCGAGTCCATCGGCGAAGACGGATCCTGATTCTGCAACTCCTTAACCAGGAGATTGAGAAAGGTGGTTCCCACGGAGGTTCCGGTCAGGCCTCCGCTCGTTGTTGTCGTCGTGCTGCTGGTCGAGGCGGCGGCTTTGGCTGAGGCAGCTGTCGGCGCAAAAAGGTTGGTCGCTGCCAGCGATGATGTTGCGGTGATCGGCGAAGTAGACATGAGACCTCCTGAAGTCTGTTGATTGCTGGTTAGATCAAGACATCCAAACGCGTGCTCGAAGGCGGCACGAGGGCAGCAGGCAAAGTTAAAAGCGCCGCACTCTGACCCCCCGCTCTTCCGCCGCTTGCTGCAAAATTGCTGTGCGTTGTCTGCTGTTCCGGCTGCCGGCCCTGAGAGCCGCCCTGCGCAGTGGAAGAGCCATCGCGTACTTCAACCCTGGACTGCAGTCCATACGCGTGGCCCAGCTTCGCTTCCATTCCCGGTATCTGCGCCGTAAGCGCCCGCGTCAGACCCGCATGATCCAGCGAGATCTGGGCCGTCAGGGTCTGGTGAGTCAAGGATGCGGTGATGGAGATGTTGCCGAACTCGGCTGAGCTCATTCCCATTCGCATCTCGGACCCATGCATTGCCTGGATCAACTGCGCACTATGAACCACGGGCTGCGCGGCGCTGTCCCACTGCGGGGACGCATCGGCAGAACGGGGTGGAGTCGTTGCAGCCTCGCCGGCCGTGGAGGAATCGTTTGATTGGGAACCTGAAGAGCCGGTGTGAGCCGCCGCGTTCGAAAGGGTCATGCTGTGAGCTGTCTGCTGCGAGGTGAAGTCCGTCCCCTGTTGTGGTTCAGGCGCACTCTCGTGCGGCTTTCCCATCAGACCCGCGAGTGCATCGGTGCTTGCCGAGGCTGCCGTGCTGCCCTCCTGGACTCCGCTCTTCTTCGTGCCTGTCGGCGCAGCTGAGGCCGCTCCACTCGCCGAGGTGACAGGCTGCGCAATCTGTCCCGGAGCAGCGAGGCCCGGCACACCTGCCATGGGCAACAGCAACGCCTGGGCAGAAGAAGAAGCAGCGACCATCTCCGGCGACGAAGCGCCATCTCCATGCGTGGTCACTTCTGCGTTCCCCGCTATCGGCACAACAGTGTCGGTCAGCGCAGCTTCTCCACTCGTCTGATCAGGGACAATGCCGGGACGATCCTCCGCGACCTCGCCCGTATTCGCTGCTCCTGCGCTCGCCGTGGCGGAATGCGTGCCCGACGTTGCTGACGCTGTTCCGCTATCCGCGACACGGTTTGCAGTCGTGCCTGTCGAGTCGTTACTCTGCGAAGCTTTCATGGAGGGTTCAGCATGCTGAGTGGACGCTACCGACTCATTCTCCGCACCGGCGCTGCCTCCATGCTGCAGGGTGAAGGCCATCGGGTTGCTGAGCGTTGCAGCAGTGCCTGCGCCTGTAGCGGGAGCGGCGATTGCGTCCCGGTCAGGAGGCGCTGCGTCCGTCTTTGCCGCTTCGCTCTTTTTGTCGGCGACCTTCTTTGGCGACGCGTTCTCGGCGGTGGCCTCCGTGCTGTGCTGCGCATTGCGGGCTGCGGCAGCTGCGAAGCTCTCGCTGAAGGGCTTCGACACAGCGGAGGTCTCGCTCGTCTTCATCCTGTTCTCTTCGATCGTTGTCGCCATCTTGGTCATCACTCGCACGCTCCGTCTATTGCAAGCTGCGTTCCAAACCTGCATGCTGCTCGCGATCTACGAGTTTGCTGGTCTTTTTTGGGTTTTTCATCCCTGGAAGCGTCGCCGTTGCCGGTGCCTGCAGGCAAAAGCGGTAAAGATTGCCGGGTCGGTCCAGGCAAGCTTTGCCTACCTGCGCATCCTCGATGAGAAGTTGTCATCCATGAGCGCCTGCTCCTGCCGCCCCTGTTGATAGTGAAAGGACGCAAGCTGGCTCTCCCGCAGATCACTAAGCAATTCGCGATTTTTGCGCGCGGCCGCATAGATCTTCATCTGCTGTTCGCGCAGGCTCTCGAGCTTCGTCAACTGCCCGGTAACATCCTTCTGCATGCCTTCCAGTGCTCGCATGTGCCCATACGTGACTCGGAGCTGGGCGGCCTTGATCGAGCTGGCAAGTTCCCGCTCGCTTCGCTCCAGCAGCAGCTGCACCTGCACTTCCAGCGTATGCAGTTCCTGTCGTGTGGAGGAGATCTGCCCCAGGATCTGGGTCAGGAGCCGCTCTTCGCGCTCTTCGGCGATTTCGCGGACGCGCAGGAGGGTTTGCAAAGAGAAACGAAAGGCCATGATGTCAGCTCGGAAGCGCCTGTAGTCGCGCGATCGCTTCGGCAAAGCGAGGCGTCTCCGTGGGAATCTGCTGCAGGAACTTTTCCAGCTCCGGCACCACCTGCACGGCGCGGTCGAGAGTAGCGTCAAAGCCCTTCTGGTACGCGCCAATGCGGATCAGATCCTCGGAACGGCTGTACGCCGAAAGCAGCACGCGCAACGCCTGAGCCCTGGCCTTGTGTTCGGGCGTGGCCACGGAAGACATAAGCCGGCTCAGGCTGTCGAGCACGGAGATCGGTGGGAAGTGGTTGCGCAGCGCCAGGCTGCGGTCCAGGATGATGTGGCCGTCCAGCAGCGAACGCACCGTATCCACCACGGGATCCTGCTGGTCGTCGCCTTCCATCAGCACCGTATAGAACGCGGTGATGCTGCCGCTTTTGAAGTTTCCCGCGCGTTCCACCAGCCTCGCCAGCGTGTTCACCACAGAGGGCGTGTAGCCCTTGGTCGTAGGCGGCTCGCCGGCCGCCAGTCCAATCTCCCGCTGAGCCATGGCAAAGCGCGTCAGCGAATCGACCACCAGCAGCACATTCTTGCCCATGGAGGCGAAGTGCTGGGCAATCGCCGTCGCGGAGAGCGCGGCCTGCATCTTCAACAGCGGCGACTGGTCCGAGGTGGAGACGACCAGCACCGAGCGCCGGCGTCCCTCTTCTCCGATCACCTCCAGAAACTCCTGCACCTCGCGTCCGCGCTCGCCCACCAGTGCCATCACCGTCATGTCCGCCGCGGTGCCCCGCGCCATCATGCCGAGCAGCGTGCTCTTGCCCACGCCGCTGCCACCGAAGATGCCCAGTCTCTGCCCGCGTCCGCAGGTGACGAACGCATCCAGTGCGCGGACCCCGCAGCCCAGCGGCTCGCGGATGGGCACGCGGTCCAGGGGCAGGGGCGCCGAGCCATCGACAGGCATCGTGCTGCGGGCACTGTAAGCTCCAAGCCCATCCAGCGGCTCACCGGAAGCATCGATGACCCGGCCCAGCAGCGCCGCTCCGACGCGTATCGAAGGGCGCGAACCGGTGGCTGTGATGCGGTCGCCGAACTTGATGCCGCGTGGAAGCTGCAGCGTCATGGTCAGCATCACGGGCCCGCGAAATCCCACGACCTCGCCGGCGTACACCTGGCCATCGCTGGATGCGATCTCGCAGGCATCCCCAACGGAGCAGAATGGGCCTTCCGACTCCACCAGGGCGCCGACGACCTGCAGCACCCGGCCCGACCAGCGCAGCGGGCTCACCTGTTGCAGGTGATGAAAGTAAGGAGAGAGGGTGGTTGGCATTACGGCCGCGGCCTGCGCGCCAGCACATCGAAGAAGCCCTGTTCCACTTCCTTGAGTTGTGCATCGATACCGAACGTTGCCGAACCCATTTCGGTCTGCAGCACACAATCACCTGGGTGCATCATCGGATCGCCTTCAACATGAATTGTGAGCTTCAGGCCGGCTGCTTCAAAGTGCCGCTTCCAACGCTCTGCTTCGCTGGACGCTACACGCATGGTCGCGGTCGATCCCTCCCGGAGTTGCCCGAGCGCCATCTGCACGATCGCCGCTACGAGCATCGGGTCCACCTGCGCTTCGCGATGCAGGATCCTGCGCGCGATGGCCAGCGCAAGCTGCACGACTTCAACCTCGACGCTCGCAAAGTACTCCGTGCGGCTTTGCTCCAACGTCTGAATGGCTCGGTTCACGCAGTCGGTCTGCTGGCTCACTTTCCGTTCGAACTCATGGCGCAAACGGCCCTCCGCCTCGGCGAAACCCGCGGCACGTTCCGCCGCGAGCCGGGCATGGAACGCGTCTTCGCTCAGACGTATCTCAGGATTGGCCTGGACAGGCTCTTCCTCGAAGAGTTCCTCCGGGGCAAAGGTCACGATCTGCTTGTATTGGAAGGCCGTCACCGGCAGAAACCCAAGACTTCCCAATGCTGTTCCGCTAGACGACATAATCATCTCCCCCTTCGTTCTTCAGAACCACCTTGCCCTCCGCTTCCAGCTTGCGCGCCACCGCAACCACTTCCAGCTGCGCCTTCGCGACTTCCTTGCTGCGCACCGGTCCCAGCGAATCGGCCTCTTCCTTCATCATCTCCACGGTTCGGGAAGACATCGTCTGGTAGAAGTGCTGGGCGATAGCATCGCGAGCGCCCTTCAGGGCAAGCGTCAACGTACGCTTGTCCACCGTGGCGGTGATGACGCGCAGTTGCACCTCCGACACCCCGAGGAAATCCTCGAAGGTAAACATGAGGTCGCGAATGCTCATGGCGAGGGTAGCTTCTTCCTTCTCCAGCGACTGCAGAATCTCGCCCGACGTGGTGGCATCGATGCTGTTCATCAGATCCGCCACGCTCTGAAAGCCGGAGTAGGTCTTCTTCTTCTGCTCGCCCACCGAACGCAGACGCCGGTTCAACACGGTCGCAACTTTCTCCGTCATTACCGGCGAGAACTGCCGCAGGTTCGCCAGCCGGCGCACCGACTCCGCGCGCACCGGATGCGGAAGACACATCAGGAGGGAAGATGCCTGTTTGGTGTCGAGGTGCCCCAGGACCAGCGCGATCGTCTGGGGATGTTCGCCTTCGAGAAAACGCGCCATCTGTTTCGAGTCGATGCGCTGCAGCGACTCGATGCGCGTGGAGTTAGCTTCCTGCGAGCGCACCAGCCGCTGCACCATCTCCTTGGCGCCATTCTCTCCAAAGGCTTTGATGAGCAGCCGCGTCGCCACCTCCTGCCCACCCTGGGCCAGGTGCTCATTGGCTTCCGCCATCTGTTGGTATTCCTCGAGTATCCCCGTGGAGATTTCCTTCGGCACTGTACCGAGACGAGCGATCTCCTGGGTAATACTCTGCAACTCATCGTCGGTCAGGTGGCAGAAGATAGCCGCCGCCGCCTCATCGCCGAGCGAGGTCAACAGGATCGCGGCCTTGCGGACACCCGACATACTTACCAGTTCCATCTCGGCATTCATTGCACTCCTCCACGAAGCCACGCCTGGACGACACGCGCGCTGCTGGCCGGCTCCGTTTTGACCTGTTCCAGCAGACGCTGCTTCAATTGCAGGGTGCGAACACCTTCAAGTTTCGGAATGGTTCCAGACAAGCTCATCTCCGGTTCCGGAAGCAGGGGCGCCTCCGCGTACAGCGGGGGGCTGGCCAAAGCCTTCTTCTGCACCGGGCGGATCATCAAAAGATAAGCCAGAACAAACAGGCCCAGCAGCATCGCATAGCGAAGCGCGGGCGCATACTCCGCCATGCTCTTGCGGGCAAGATCCAGCTTCGTCGGCACCGGAACATCCACGTCGTCGGGACGGTCGAACGCGAGGTTTTCGACGCTGAGCACGTCCCCGCGCGCGATATCGATTCCGATTGCGCTGGACGCAAGCGTCTCGATCCGCTTCAGCTCATCGAGCGAGCGGCGTTGCCGCGATTCGGTCCACTTGCCGTCCTTGCCCTGCTTGCGCTTCACAATATCGTCGACCACCAGCGCGGCGCTCAGTCTGCGAATACGGCCCGCAGGCTCCAGCGAGTGCTTCGTTACCTTGTTCACGCCATAGGTGGTGTTGTCGGTCTCCGAACTCTGGCTGCCATCGGCCGCGCCCTGGGGGACCGGAACGTTTGCCTGCGGCTTCGTCTGTGGCACATTGGCGGACGTGCCGGCGACACCGCCCGCGCCATCCGCGCCGCCGTTCGTCTCCTTGGACTTCTGCTGCGTCAGCGGAACCGTCACGGAGGGATCGTACTTATCTTCACTGATCTCGCTCGAACCCGGATCGTATTCCACGTTCACGCTGGCGCGCACGTGATCGCTTCCCAGCACGGGGGTCAACGTGGCCATCAGTCGCTGGCTCAGTTCTCGCTCCAAACCCTCTTCGCCGCCTGCTCCATCTCTCGCAACACCGAGCGACTGGTTGGAATCCGCGTCGACAATGCTCACATCCGTGGAATTCAGGCCGTCCACCGCGCTTCCCACCAGCCGCTGAATGGAGGCTGTTTCTTCCCGCGAAAGGCCGCCGCGATTCAGCTTCAAGGTCACGGAAGCCTTTGCGCCACGCTCCCGCTCCAGAAACACGGAGTCGGTCGGCATCACTAAATGAACCCGAGCGCTCTTGACTCCGCCGAGCGTGGTGATGGTGCGCTCCAACTCGCCTTCGAGCGCACGCTGATAGTTCACCTTCTCGTCGAACTCCGTCTGTCCCCAGGAGACCTTGTCGAAGAGCTCAAAGCCTAAACGTCCGCTGTGCGTAGGCTCACTGGAAGCTATACCCAAACGCGCCGCATCCAGCTGGTCCGCCGGCACGCTGACGCTCTTGCCATCCGGGCTGAGTTGAAACGGGATCTTCTTCGCCGTGAGCTCAGCCGTGATCGTCTGCGCATCAGCCGGCTCGAGCGAGCCGATGAGAGGCTTATAGTCGGGCGTCAGCATCAGGTTCGCGAAGAACCCGATCAACGCGATGGATGCGAGCACGCCCACACCCAGGAAGATACGCTGGTTGCCGGTGCGGCTGGACCAGAACTGTCTGGCCTGCACGACGATGTCATTCATTGCTGCCATGATCGGTAAACTCGATTCCCTCTAAGTACAAAATCCGGGGCTGAAGCCGCTCTCATTCTTTCGGCCAATTCGTGGGGCTGAAGCCCCACGCTAATCCCAAACAGCGAAAACTGCACTTACTCACAAGCTCTTAGAACTGCATCTTCTCGATGTCCTGGTAGGCGCTCACAATCTTGTTGCGAACCTGCATCATCAGCTGGAAGGCGACATCCGCCTTCTCGACCGAGATCATCACCTGGCTCATATCCGCGTTACCGCCCTGGAGAAGCGTTCCAACCTGCTGGCTGGCGCTGTCCTGCAGGCTCGTCACCTGGCCGATGGCGCCCTTTAGCACATCGCCAAACCCGCCGCTGCCGGGGTTCGACGAACCCCCGACTGCCGTCAGATCGTTGCCGCCGGGCAGAACCGAAAGGGGTCCGGGACCTAGTAAATTCACATTCATTTGGAAGCTCCTCAATCGATGCTGCGTTAGCTCTTCAAGATGTCGATCGACTGCTGAATCATCTGCTTTGCCGCGCTGACGGCCGAAGCATTCAACTGGTAGGCGCGCGTGGAGCCCATCAGGTCAACCATCTCCGCCACGGGGTTGATCGCCGGGTACGCGACGTAACCGTTCTGATCGGCGTCAGGGTGTCCCGGGTCGTAGCGCATCACCGGAGGGGTCTTGTCCTCCACAACCTGAGCCACTCGAACTGAGCCCGCGGGACGCCCGGCGTGGTTGGTCGCATTGGCAAAAGCAAGGTGGAAAGAGCTGTTGCTGGAGGATGCAAAGACTACTTCCCTGCGCTGATACGGGCCGCCGCCATCGGTGTGCGTCGTCTCCGCGTTGGCCATGTTGGCCGCGATTACCTCGGAGCGCTGGCGTTCCGCCGCTAAGCCGCTGCCGCTGATTTGCAGCATGTCGAATGGTCCCATGATTAGTTTCCTCCGCCGTTGATGGCGCTTAGCAATTGATGGAAGTTTGACTTGATCAGCTGCGTCCCCAACTGGAACTGCAGTTGCGACTGCGCCAATAACAGGCTCTCGCGATCGAGATCGACATTGTTGCCGTCGGGCCGCTCCAGCAAGCCCTGCACGCGGCTGACCACAGGCGTCAGTTGGACATCGTCGTTGGCGGCGCTGGCATTCAGCATGGTCTGCCGGAAGTTGATGTCGCGGGTATGGTAGCCGGGCGTATCGACATTGGCCATATTGCCGGCGATCGTCTGTTCACGGTCGCTGGTGAGCTGAAGAAAGCGCTCCAGGTTGGGTGGAAGAAGCGGTCCATTGGACATATCAGGCATACCTCCGGGGCGGAAGCCCATATTCACGAATGCGATTGCGCATGGTGCGAATGCTGATTCCCAGCATCTGCGCCGCCAGCGTGCGATTGCCTTCTGCAATGGCCAGCGTCTTTTCGAGATGCGCCCGCTCCATCTCGCGGATGGGGGCGACCGAAGAGCTCGAGGGCATGACGAACACGCGCGCCGCGGGTTTGGCAGCCGGTTCAAATTCCTGGTCGAAGCAGTCCTCATCCAACTCCGAACCCGGATGCAGCGAGCACACGCGGCGCATGAAGTTTCCCAGTTCACGAACATTGCCCGGCCAGTCATGGGACTTCAACCGCGCAAGGAATGCCGGGGTGAGCGTTACCGCTGCGCCTCCGGTCTGCGTGCCATACTTTTCCACGAAGAACTGCGCCAGCAGCTCGATGTCGCCGCTGCGCGTTCGCAGGGCCGGCAGATTCAGGGGAATTACATTGAGCCGATAGTAAAGGTCGCTTCGGAACCTGCCTTCCGCGACCATCCCGGCGAGGTCGACGTTGGTGGTCGCGACCACGCGAATATCCACCTTGATGGTGCGAGTCTCGCCCAGGCGCTCAAACTCCCGCTCCTGCAACGCGCGCAGCAGCTTGGGCTGCAGGTTCAGCGGCATCTCCCCAATCTCATCCAGCAGAAGCGTACCGCCATCCGCCATCTCGAACTTACCCGGCTTGGCGTTCGTCGCTCCGGTAAAGGCGCCGCGCGCATGACCGAAGAGTTCACTCTCCAGCAGATGCTCCGGAACGGCGGCGCAATTCACGGCCACAAACGGCTTGTGTCTGCGTCCGCTGGCCTCATGAATGAAGCGCGCCAGCAGTTCCTTGCCGGTGCCGCTCTCCGCCTGCACCAGAACATCGGCGTCCGTTGCGGCAGCCGCGCGCGCACGCTGCAACGCACGCTGCACCTCCGGCGACCGCCCCACGATTGCCTGCGTATCGTTCTGCCGCGTGCCGTGCAACGTACGGCTTCTGCGCATCACGCGGGCGGCCGACTCTTCAAGCTGTTCGAAGGAGATCGGCTTGGTCAGGTAATCGAACGCTCCGCTGCGCATCGCCTGCACCGCATCCGGCACGCTGCCGAAGGCCGTCAGCAGAATCACCGCAACCGTCGCCGACACCTTGCGTGCCGCGCCCATTACATCCAGGCCATCGCCATCCGGCATACGCATATCGCTGACCACGAGCTCAAAGTCGCGCCGGCCAAGCATCTGGGCCGCGGCCGCGACGCCGCTGGCGGTCTCCACATCCCATCCGTTCCGCTGGAAGTGCATGCGCAGCGCCGTACGGATGCCCGCCTCATCATCCACAATCAACACCGACGATCGGTTTACCGAAGTCATAACGCTGGCATCTCCACAAAGAAAATCGTTCCCTGGCCCAACTGGCTCTCGACCCGGATGGAACCTCCGTGCTGCTCGACAATCTGCCGGCTCACCGCGAGGCCGAAGCCGGAGGTATTTCCGCTCCCACTGAAGCCCGCCCGGAAGATCTCCGGCAGATCGGCTGCGGCGATCCCGCTGCCTGTGTCCTGGAAGCAGATCACCGCGGCCTTCCGATTTGCCTTCCCTTTCCTGCGCAGCGAAATCATCCGAATCGAAACGTCGATGCTCCCCTCGGGCTCCGAGTGCCGCACAGAGTTGCAAACAAGGTTCAGCACCACCTGCTGGAGCGCGCTGCTATTGCCTTGCACGCGGATGCGCCGGGCAGGTCCGGTGAAGCGCAGGTTCACACCGGCCTCGGCCGCGATGGGCCGGGCAAACTCCACGCTGCTGCGGATAGCCTCGCCCAGGTCCAGCGAAGTAAGGGCCGGGTCTGTCGCGCCGTGAAAGCTCAGCACGTTGTTCACCGTAGCCGATAGGGAACGGATGCCGGCGCGCAGATGCGAGACGTACTCGCCGTTGCCGTCGCCCTGTCCTACCAGGCCGGCGAAGAGTTCCAGGCTGGCCAGCGGATTTCTAATTTCATGAGCGAGCGTCGCCGTCACTTCAGACAGAGTGATAGCTCGCCTTGCCTGTTCGCGCTCGGCTTCCATTTGTTTGTGAGCGGTCACGTCGCGAAGAATGAGAATCGTCTGCTGCCGGCTGCTGCCCTCCATCTCCGCCGCACTGAACAGCCGCCGGCGCGTAACCGAGAGCCATCTGCCCGGTGCGGGAGCATACAGGCAGAACTCCTGCTCGCCTTCCGCGCCGCTATGTTTCAGAAAGCCGGCCAGGTCGATCCCGAGGTCGGCGGAGATGGCGTCCAGCCTGCGTCCATGCAGGTTGTCCAGCAGCAGTAAACGCCGAGCTTCCGGATTCAGCGTGGAGACTGTGCCGTTTGCCTCAACGACCAGAATGCCGCACGGCATGGACTCCACAATGCGCTGCAGCGCGCGGTGGATGCGCTGGTTCTCCACCAGGCTCGCCTCGAGCGCCGCATTGCGCTCGGCCAACTGGTCGCTGAGCCGCGTCACTTCGAGTTGCAGGCTCGCATAAGAGCCTTCGAGGCGAGCGGAAGCGGAGATGAACTCGGAGAACGCATCGGTCAGATGCATCAGCTCCGGTTGCGCTCTGCCGCCCAGCGGTTGCGTTATGCCGCCCGGTTCAATTCCTGGTTCGAAATGAGAAGAAAAATGCATTCATCCAGCAGAATGCAAGTCACGTGCCAAAGTGGGCACAGACGGTCACATTGGTGCTAAATCAGGATTTCGGCCGCGGTAATCTCTTGTCCGGGGCTCATCATAATGACGGCGCGCTCGATGACATTCCGCAGTTCGCGGACGTTGCCCGGCCAATCGTGCCGGGAGAGCGCTTCCATGGCATCGGCCCGGAGCGTTACTCCCGGAGCGAAGCGGTTGACGAAGAAGAGGGCCAGCTCCTTAAGATCCGCGTCACGCTCCCGCAGGGGCGCAAGCTGGATCGGAAAGATCGCCAGGCGATAGTACAAGTCCTCGCGGAAGAGCTTTTCCTTCATCAGCCTGAGCAGCGGAGCATTGGTGGCGGCGACCACGCGCACGTCGACCTTCAGGTTGTCGTTGCTGCCCAGGCGCTGCACTTCCCCCTGCTCGAGGAATCTCAGGATTTTGCTCTGCAACGCCAGCGGCATGTCGCCGATCTCATCCAGAAAGAGCGTTCCACCCTGGGCCGCGTGAATTCTCCCGATCCGTGCCTGCATCGCGCCCGTGAAGGCGCCTTTGGCGTAACCGAAGAGCTCTGCCTCAAGCAGTGCTTCGGGAATAGCGGCACAATTCACCACGACAAACGGGGACTTGCGCCGCGGGCTGATCATATGGATCTCCTGCGCTACCAGGTCTTTCCCGGTCCCGCTTTCTCCGGTCACCAGCACAGTGGTATCCCGCGCGGCTACCCGTTGCACGAGGGCATACATGCGCCGCATCGCGGCCGAGCTACCCACCATCCCGCGGAGCCGAGGCGTATGGGAGGACACCGGAGTATTCTGAACGTGCTCCGCGAAGACACTCGCGGGCGCAGGTCCGGAACCTCGATAGAGCAGGTCTGCCAGTTGCGATGCGATGGGCGTTGGCGCCGTGCTCCCGAGCAGGACGTGACCCGTCTGGGTGTTCATGGTAATGATTTCAATGTCGGGATAGCGCTGGCGCACCATCCCGCAAAACTCCACCGGCAGAAGATCCGGCAGGAGCGGATCGAGCAGCAGGACCTCCAGGTTGCCATTGTCGTGCAGCAACTCGAGCGCCTCGGCGCCGCTGTGCGACTCAAAGACCTCCCACCGGAGCGGTTCAAGACGGCTGCGCAACTGCACCAGAAAGGGTGCGTCCGCGCTGAGCAAGAGAAGCTTGAGCGCCCGACCGTCCTCGCGACGGCGGCCCGGATTGATTGGAAAGCTGATCGATATCCCCTGTAGAGAGAGTATACGCAGGCACCGGCAGGCTGCGCCGGCAGTCCCCACAAGAGAAAATCTTACCCTGCTCGCCGTTCAATCGAGACAGTCAGCTCGGCCCCGCCCTCTGGAGTACCCCATGCACACGTACTCTCAGGCCGCCTGAAGGACGTATCCCATACCACGAACGGTGCGGATCAGCTTCTCCTCATGCTCGCCGTCGATCTTGTCGCGCAGGTACTTGATGTAGACGTCCACGACGTTCGTATTCGACTCTCCGGAGGTGTTCCAGACCTCCTGCGTCAGCATCGCGCGCGAGAGCGTCTTGCCGGCGTTCCTGGTCAGAACTTCGAGCAGGGCAAACTCGCGCGGGGTCAGGTCGATCGACCGCCCAGCCCGTTCGACACGATACTGATCCCGGTGCAGAATCAGTTTGTCCTGCCCTTTATGCTCCGGCTTGCCGGTCGCCGGACGACGCAGCAGCGCTCGTACGCGGGCAATCAGTTCGATCAGCGAAAGCGGCTTAACCAGATAATCGTCCGCGCCGTTGTCGAGCGCTCTGGCCAGGCCGGCAACACCGCTGGTTCCAAGCACCAGAACCAGCGCGGTCGAGGCCATGGCTCGGATGTCCTGAAAGCGGCTCATATGATCCGGGTTGCTCTCGTCGAGCCCGAGCACAACCATGTCGTACGTTTGATTGGTCAGACGCAGAAGAGCCGACTCCACGCACAGCGCCGTCTCCACGAGAAACCTTTCCGCGCCGATTCCAGTAGCCAGAAGCTTCGCCAAAGCCGGATTCTCTTCCATGATCAGGATGCGACGCTTCGTCTGACTTGTCTCCATGTCCCCGGAAAATCCGATCTCCGACCGCTCGGAGGAGGGAAGAAATTTAGACAGCAAAGTGCTCTGATCCGCTTCCAATGCCAACATGTTTGGGAACCCCTCTGTGTGAACAGATCGCTGCACTTGTGCGCTCTCTGTATTGGCCTTTTATATCGGCGGCGAACGTTCGCGCCCATGCGACTTTCGATGCATGTTCCGAAGGTTGAAACCCACGTAGCCTCTGTTAACCTGTTGCTGATCGGGGATATACATCATGGCGGTCTTCTCTCAAGCAAGCGTAAGAATGCGCAGCTTCCTTTATCGCAGTCCGCGCGTCAAGACAAATCTGTCGATGGAGTTTGCAGTCGGCGAAAAAGTCGTGCTCGGAACCTGCAGGAGCCTGAGCGAGTCAGGCGTTGCCGGCACTCTGAGCAGTCCCGTGCCGGAGCATGCGGAGGGCCTGCTCACGATCTACTTCCGGGAGGAAACTCTCAAGCTTGATGCAGTCGTCGAGAGTGCGCCGATCAACAAGGCACGGCTCCGCTTCGCGCTCAACGATACTTTAGATCTTCAGAAAGCCCGCCGCTTCGTTCAGCTCGTCACCGATGCCGATTCCAGCTCCGGCCTGGTTCTGCTGCCCTGAAGTTCCCACGCCCTACCGGTCCTTGCTATCGTGCAAGCCAGCTTGCCCGACCGCGGGGACGGCAACAGCTGCGGCAGTCACGGCAGCCCCCGCCGCTGCAGTCGTTGTCTTCGGGTTCTTCGCCGTCTCTACAGCGAGTCTGGGTTTCTCCGTCGACGAATCCGGCTGATCCCGGTTGCTCAGGTTTTGCACCACCAGCGAAACCCGGCGATTGGCCGGATCGAAGGGCTTATCCACAACGTGGAGACGCTGATCCGCGAAGCCACGAACCTGCGAGATCTGATTCACGCGTATGCCATCGCTCTGCATCACACGCCGGGCAACATTGGCGCGGTCGGTCGAAAGCTCCCAGTTGCTGTAGGTTCCGGCGGTCGCATACGGCCGCGCATCCGTGTGTCCTTCGATCGAAATGCTGTTGGGAATGTCTTTCAGCTGTCCGGCCAGTACCTTGAGCAATTCGTTCAGAGCCGGCGTAGGCTGGGCGCTGCCAACCTCGAAGAAGGTGCCCTTGGCATCTTCCAGCATTTCAATGCGCAGACCTTCCTCCGTGACCGTGATCTCGATCTGTTTCCGCAATTTATTCAAGGCATCGATCTGGTGGATGGTCTTGAGCAGATCGTTCTTCAACATGACCATGTCTTCTTTCTTGTCTTTGACCTTCTCCGGCCTGGGCTCGGCGCCGTGATTGGTCGATGTGCCCTTGGGATCGCGGAAATATCCCGCAATCTCCTTCTGGGTGTCCTTCGAAGTCGAGCTCGTCAGCCACAGCACGATAAACAGCGCCATCATCGCGGTCACAAAGTCGGCGTAGGCGACCTTCCAGGCACCGCCATGATGACCACCATGCCCAGCCTTCTTCTTTTTGACTATGATCGGCTGTTCCATTTCCATTCGGCCTCATCCTCTCCGTCTTCGTAAGCGGTCCGATTATGCAGTCGCGGGAGCATCGCCGCTCTTGTTGCGGCAGGCCTTCTCTACCTCGGCGAAGCTGGGCCGGATATGCGCCGGAATCGCCCGGCGAGCCAACTCCACCGCAAGGATGGGGGATGTCCCCTTCATGAACGCCAGCATGACCACCCGCAGGATGTGATAGTAGGCATGCTCCTCGTCATTGCGCTTGGTCATGCTCGACGTCAGAGGCCCGATAACTCCATAGCACATCAGGATGCCGAGAAAGGTTCCAACCAGGGCCGCGGCTACCTTTTTGCCGATCTCTTCCGGCGGTCCGCCCAAAGCGCCCATCGTGATCACAATGCCGAGTACGGCCGCAACGATCCCCAGTCCCGGCAGTGCATCCGCGACCGTCGCGAGGGCGCTGGTCGGCAGCGCGAGGCTGTGGTGATGGACCTCCATGTCCAGCTCCATCATCTGATCCACATCGAAAGCCTGCACTCCACCCGTGATCGCCATGCGCATCGTGTCGCACACGAAGTCCTTGGCGTGGTGATCCTTCATAAATATGGGGTACAGCGAAAAGATCTGGCTCTGGTCGGCGCTCTCGATGTCAGACTCGATCGCAACAAAGCCCTCCTTCCGTGCCTTGGAAAAGAGGTCGAACATCATCTTCAGCGTGTCAAGATAGCGCTGCCTGGTGTAAGGCGACCCTCTCATCAGGCCGATGAGGCTTCCCCCAACGCCTTTGAGGATGTGAACGGGGTTTGCCGCCACGAGCGTACCCAGCGCGGCGCCGCCGATCGTCACCATCTCGGCCGGCTGCAGGAGCACGAGCAACTGGCCCTTTTCCATCAAAAATCCGCCGACCACGGCAGCAAGCACCACAAGTATTCCAAGGATCGAGATCATGCCCACTCCGTCTATGTCTCCTCGCCTCAGACTGGGCCGGGAGCAGCCTTGTTATCGGCAGGGGAAACTGTGAATTTCAGCAGTTTGACCCATTCGATCTACCCTCTCCCCCATTGGAGGAACACTCGCCGGGTTGCCGAGGCGCAAGCGCAAGGCCCGCTACGCATCTCGCAAAGGATCAGCACATTGTGTATTGCCCATACCGCTATGTTGGGGAGTATGACATCCAGAACTTTACCTGTGATGTATGCGGATCCTCGCCCAGGAATCAAGAGCGGAGCTGCTGCGCGGTCGCACCGGGTCCTGCGGGATCACATGCAGTTTGTCGCCGCTGCAGGACGACTCCGAATCGGTGAAGAGCGCGCCGCGCAACTGTTCCACTCCGCTGCCTCCGGGATCGTGACGACGTTGCTCGGCATGGACGTCACGGAGCGAGATATGTCATTGTCCGAGGCGGCCTGCGACATGGCACCGGCGATCATTGTGACAGACAGGCCGATCGTTCCTGCTTTGAACACAGTTAAGGCAGCCATCACGCTACGAGCTCTTCTTACCGGCGTCAGGCCCGCTCATAAATCAGATCCGCCACTCTTCACGGAAGCGGAGCACGCGTTGCTGGTGGAATGGCTCGACCGCTTTGGATGAAGTAAGTTGTGGTCAGTAATGATTTCGCCTTGTGTCTCCTCATCGCAAGACGATGACTCCCGGCTGGCGATGACAGCCTACCGCACGCTCCCGATCGGTTTATGCTCGAAACGCTATTTTGGGGATTTCGTACCAATCAACAGACTATTGGGCTACCGATTGGCGACCACTGCAGACAGGTAAGGCGGGCTTTCGGGGAGGGAAAGCCTGAATCAACGCGCCGAGGGTTTCATCGCCTTGATGCGCTCAAGAGAAACATCAGGATTCGCCTTCCCAGCAGCTACCAAAGCGTCGACCAGAGCACGGCACTCGTTGAGCCCCGTTGCGAGCAACTCGCGGAACGAAGTTATACGAGACATGAACCACAACATGCCTGCAATCACGAACGCCGGACTTTCGTTGAGCCGTGCCTTCCCAGTGGGATAAAGTCGGTGACCAAGCCGTCGAATAAGCGTGAAGCTCTCCTTCATCCCGTGGGCGATTACCATGGCTTCGCCCCACGAAGCACCGTGACCGCGCCGCAAGGCGGCAACCGACACGCTCTCGAATGCGACGCACATCGGGACGTGACAACGCAGCCATAGAAGCATATCGGGCTCCAACCTGGCCGGCAGACCAGATGAATTGAATATTTCGCACCATTCCTGCTTGTTCATGATGCTTTTCTGCCCTCCTGTTCCGATCTTTGCACTTAGTCTGCCGCTCGAATTGATGCTTCCCTGCACAAACGGCATCCCAAATGAGCAGCGGTCAGCTCCGACCGCAGCCTGTAGACGCTCCGGTTCAAAGGTGTTGAACATGAATTGAATCCATTTCGCATTAGCCCGCTGGAGCGCGGGCAGCACTGCCTCGACCTGGTGTGCAGGCAACGTCACGAGCACGAGGTCGTAGGCCGCCTGTTCATCCAGCCTGTCGGCGACGTGCATCTCCGCGCGTTCGCCTTTGGTGTTGACCACACCTCCGTCCTGCTCAAGCTGTTGAAGCCTTGGCGATCCGGGGCGTGCGATCGCTGTCACGTCGTATTGGCCTGTACGCGCAAACTGAAACGCAAAAGTACTTCCAATGCCCCCCATGCCAACGATTGCAATATGTAAACGTTGCGAAGGAAAGGAGTCCGCTGTTCCGCTCATATGACTATGATCGAAGGAAGACATGCAACATTCAATGATGCATTGCGCAACAATCATGCTCAGGAGTCCAAATCTTGCTTGAAGCCATTCTTTCGGCCGATCGCGATCCCCTCTCGACAGCGCTGACCACGATTAAGCTGAAGGCGTACCGCAACGTTGCGCTTGATGCAGGGGGGAGTTGGGCCATTGACTTCCCAGCTTATGAAGGCTTCACGCTGAGCGTCGTCCGAAAAGGAGAGTGCTGGCTCCGCATTACCGGCAGCCGGGACAAGCTACGCCTGAAAGCGGGCGACTGCTTTCTGCTGACAGGTGGCAAGAGGTTCACGCTCGCGACGAACCTGCAGCACAAAACGAGGTTCCGTGCCGAGCAGATGTTCATGAACTCTCAGGGTGGGCTTGCAAGCTGTAATGGTGGCGGAGATTTCTTTGTCGCGGGCCCAATTTTCCGATTTGATGGGCACCTTCCGTCGATTCTGTTCAGTCGCCTTCCGCCGGTCATACATATTGACGGCAGTTCGGACCAGGCCGCGGTATTGCGCTGGAGCCTTCATCGATTCAACGCAGAGATGCGCGGCGGCGGCGTAGGACGTTCGCTGATGCTGACGCACCTTGCGCCCATCATGCTGTTGCAGGTTTTGAGGCTCTATCTTGCGTCGTTCCCAAAGGACGAGAATTGGCTGGTCGCACTCTCCAATCCATCACTCGCCAAGGTAATCGACGCAATGCAGACTGAGTACGGGCAAGAATGCTCGCTTGATCGGTTCGTCAGGCTGGCCAATATGTCGCGTTCGGGACTTTCGCTTACGTTCAAGAAGAATGTCGGCGTTCCCCCGATGGTGTACCTCATGAACTGGCGCATGCAGATCGCCTCCGAGCTGCTGCGTGCAGGAGACCAATCTATTTCGAGCATTGCGGCATCCGTCGGTTACGGCTCCGAAAGCGCGTTCAGCGCTGCATTCTATAAAGTCGTACATTTCAGACCTGGCGCTTATCGGAAGGCTGGAATGATCCAGGCCGGGGACGAGCCCTCCTCCGCTTAGGGCTGACGCCAAGCTGAAAGCTGCAAGGTTTATGGGCGTGTGAGAGAGATCAGGTAACGGCTCGGCGTCCTGACGCCACAGGCAACCTCCACGCTGCCGCTGGATTGAACTTGCTACGCTTCCTTCAACAGCTCAGTACGGTACTTCGGAGCCAGCGCCTTCGCCTTCTCCATGAACTGCTCCTGCTGGTCCTTGTCGAGCCTGGGAGGAGCGGTGGTGCGAGTCGCGACGGGGATACCCACTTCCTGGAAGAATTTTTCCTGGCCGGCGGGCGAGCAGATACAAAGGAGGCGGACGGGTTTCGACGAAGAGTTGTGGAATTGGTGCGGCGCGTTGGCAGGGATGTTGATGGTATCGCCCGCACGCACGAGTGACTTTTCGCCTCGGAACGTCGCTTCCATTTCGCCTTCGAGCAGAATGAAAGTTTCTTCAAAGTCATGGCGGTGCGGTGCTGGGCCGCCGCCCGGCGGGATGTGCATATCGATAACGCAGAAGTGGCCGTTGGTCTCGTCGCCCGAGACGGTAATGGTGTAGGTGTCGCCTACTAGGCCGATGTGTGGCAATGTTTGATCGGTGTCCGGACGTGCGAGCGTGAGTGTGCGTTGCAAATCGTCGGGAGGAAGAGGCGGGTATCGCGTAGCGGATTCGGACATAACGGTTCTCCTTTTTGAATCTTGAGGTTCCGATTGAAGGGATGGGCTACCGAAAGCTGCTGAAGCCCGCAGAACGGAAAATGAAAATTCTCCGCCAGCCATTGCGGCAAGCACGAGGGCAGAGCGCCGGGTAAGGGCTGCCATGGTCAGTCGCCCTTTCTGGCGAAATTCTGGAAGAGACGCATGCACTCGGCAGGCTGTTCTTCCGGGATAAAGTGACCGCAGGCGGGAATGACTTTGGCAGTCACATTCTTCGCGACCGCCTCAACCATCTGTGCGACCTTAGCTCCAAGCGCTTTTTCGCCGCCGATGGCAAGGACTGGTACTTCCACCTTCTTCTTCTTCAGCGGCGTTGTTTGGCCGATGGTGGTGAACGCTGCGCGGTAGACGCCGAGCGCACCCAGTACCCCTTCGGTGCCGGCAAAAGTACGAAGTGTTTCCGTTATGGATGCTTCGGTGATCGACGCCGGATCTGCTGTGGCACCTTCATAGAACCATGTCAGAAACTCACGCTCATGCCCCACAATAAGGCGCTCTGGTACACCAGGCGCGAGCGGCAGAACCCACCACCACATCGATCCCTTTGCCATCGCCTCGGGCGTATACACAATTACCCTGGATAAAAACTCTTCGAGCATGGTGGGGACTTCCATGTAAACGAGGCCAGCGATTTCGTCAGGGTGGTCTGCGGCCCACAACAGGGCTGGGTGCACGCCCATATCGTGCGCGGCCACGAGCAGCTTCTGTTCGTTCCCGAACTCGACCTGCCTGACCAGCGTACGAAAGTCCTCCGCGAGGGCTCGGGCGTCATAGCCCCTGGTTCCCGATGGTTTATCCGAATCACCATAGCCGCGCATGTCCGGCACCAGAACCGAATAGCCTGCTTCCGCGAGAAGCGGCATGACCTTGTACCAGCTATAGGCCGTGCCCAGGAATCCATGCCAGAGAAGAACGGGCTTTCCATGCGGGTTGCCTCCTATCCAGTAATGCAGGCGAATACCGTTGACTACGGCAGTCTCGCTACGAAACGATGCTATTTCCGGCGCGTTAAGCTGAATCATTTCTTATCTCCGAGGACGCACGTTGCATCATTGGTGCTGAGCCAATGAGTAACTGGATCAATTCACTGCCTGCTGGTGATGCCCAGTCCTGCACCAATTCAGCAATCGCGGTGTTGGTCGTGGTCAACACGACGCCTGCTTGTTGCATGCGCTGGCGAGTCACTTCTTCCTGAATTCCCCACGAGCTACCGGAAGCATCGAAAATCGCCTGGACGCTTTAGCCAAGCTGGACGGCGCTGATGCCTGGGAACACCAGGCAAACGTCCGTCGTAACGCCTCACATGATGAGGGGTTTTTGCGTCCGGTTGCTTCGATCGCTGCGCTGAAGTTTGGATCGACCCAGGCATTCACGATGCCGACTCTCTTGACGCGGTGTTTGTATGCGTCTGACGCGGCCCTCTGGAGTTCTGGCGAGATTGGTCCCTGGATGTGATCCTCCTCACTCGATGTCGTCACGATCGGCATCTTGAGCCTGGTTGCAGTCATCGCCAGCACGACTGCATTGCGTAGTGACACGTCTGACCTCGAAGAACGGATCAACTGCAAGGTGCCTACCTGGTAGTCGACGAGGACAAGAGCAGAATTTTCGGGCGTGAACTGCCCACGCATTTCCAATTTTTGCTTCGGTGTACCAGACATCGGGTAGCTCCTTGGACGAATTACAGAGAGACTTTCGGTTGGCTATGCCTGTGCGTTGAGTTCTTCAAAGAAGGATCGCAAGGTGCGCGGTTCGCGCCCGAGGATCGCTCTAAGTGTCGTGCTGTTGCCGAGCAGAGCATGTCTGTCGTACCAATCGAACATCCGCGTGAGCTTCGGAGGCATATTTGCTTGCGCAGGAAGCTCTATCTTGATCGGCTTCACCTGCTTCCCAAGAACTTCGCTCATCAAGGTCGCCAGATCATGGCGGTTAAGATTGCCTTCGGCACATAGTTCAAACGTGCCATATAAAAGGCGGTCCTCGGTCAATGCGATCGCCGCTACTTCGGCAACGTCGCGGTAGTCGACACGCGTGAAGCGGGTTTCGGTCGACCATGGTTCGCCGTACACACCACTCTCCTTCATCTTTGCCCAGGCCGCGCTGAAGTTCTGGAAGAACATAGCGGGCTGCAGGAACACATACTCCATGCCGGAGTCGAGAAGAGCCTCTTCCACCGGCGCCTTGTCGGCATGGTTCACGAGTTCGCTCAGGACCGGGTGAATCACGGACGAAAACACTACGCGCCGCACGCCTGCCTGCTTCGCAGCCATAACAAATTGTTTGCCGACTTCAGCTTCGTTCTCAAGAGCAGCTGGGGCGATGTAGAAGACGGCGTCCATTCCTTCCACCGCCCTGGCTACGGCTGTGGCGTCGGAGAGCTCGCCCACTACAATGTCGGTGACGCCGAGCTTCCGTACTTTGGGCTCATCCTCTTGCTTGTGAACAAAGGCCCGAACGGAGACAGTCCGTTTGAGCAACTCCGGTACCACGAGGCTTGCGGATGGACCTGCCGCCCCTACGGCGAGCACTTTAAGCGGATTGTGATTGGCATGCATAGTGCGTTCTCCTTCAAGTTTGTGACCGTGTCAGTGCGTGATCTTCCCGCCGTCCACTACAAGCGTTTGGCCGGAAATGTAATCCGCATCCCGCGAGCACAGAAGAAAAACAGGCCCGGCCAAATCCTGAGGCTGTTCATCCCGCTTTGAGGGCCCTGAGTTCCTTCTGTGCGTTGACGTTTCTGCCCAATCCAGGCCGATCAGGCCATCACCATTAGCTGGAAATCGATCGACTATCCTGCTGCCGATGCCTCCGCCAGCTCCCGTGACCACCACAACTCGTCCCTGTTGCATCGTCAACCTCGCTCTTCCCCGATGACCTACATCCGATTGGTGCTCCAGGTGTTCCTGTGAAATCGCACGCTTGGGATCAGGTGCGAGCATCTCGTTGTCCGTCGTCTATAGAACAGATGCGATAACGTTGAGCACGCAGAGCCCTGATGCACGCAAAGGAGCTTTGCGCTGGCGCAAGGGAAGGCCCATAATGACAGCATGTTCTCTTTGATACAGAAAACTGCTGCGACGCCCCTGTAGACTTTGAACGCTTGTGACCCTTCAGGAAAGAAGCGCCGCTTATATCAGTACCGGTCGGGACACATCATGACGCAACATGTTGACCTCAACGACGTCCGGAATTTTGTCATTGCCGCGCGAGCGGGAACGCTGAGTGCTGCCGGGAAGACGCTGAACCAACCGGCGTCGACGGTGAGCAGGTCCCTCACGCGTCTCGAAAGACACTTAGGCGTTCTTCTTGCCC
>CAXTMK010000010.1:0-3006 GCA_964245315.1 uncultured Acidobacteriaceae bacterium
CGTGACGGTGAGCGTCGCGGTGTAGGTTCCGGCGGCAGCGTAGGTGTGGGTGGGGTTTGCGCCGGTTCCGGTCGAACCATCGCCAAAAGCCCAGGCGTAGGTGAGTGCTTGTCCCTGCGGATCGGTGGAAGCCGAGCCGTTGAAACTGACGGCCGTTCCTGCAACTCCTGTGTAGGGACCACCTGCGACCGCAGTCGGAGCCTTCGGTGCGGCTGCAATCGTCGCAGTCGTGGACGCCGTGTTCGTCAGGTTCGACGTGTCGGTTACGGTGAGGCGCACCGTGTAGGTGCCGGCGTTCACGTAGGTGTGGGTCGGCCTGGCGCTGCTGCCGGCGGTGCCGTCGCCGAAGTCCCAGGAATAGGTCAGAGTCTGGCCCTGCGGGTCGGTGGACCCCGAGCCATTGAACGAAATTGCCGTTCCCGCTGCACCGGTGTACGGACCACCCGCCTGTGCCACCGGAGGCTGAACCGGGTTCGCCACGGTCACGGTTGCCGTCGCGGACCCCGCAAGCCCATAAGTGTCGGTGGCGGTAAGGGTCGCGGTGAACGTTCCGGCGGCGGTATAGGTGTGCGCGGGCGTCGCGCCAGTCCCGCTCGACCCGTCGCCGAAGGTCCACGCATAGGTCAGCGCACTCCCATTGGGGTCGCTGCCGGAGCCATTGAAGGCGAGTGGCTGGCCGGTAGTTGCGGTGTACGGCCCGCCCGCGGTCGCGGTCGGATTGGTCAGGGTCGTAATGGTCGCCGTTGTGCTCGCAGTTGCTGTCAAACCGGCGGAGTCAGAGACGGTGAGCTGAACCGTATACGTCCCGGCTTTGGCGTAGGTGTGGGTCGGCGTCGCACCGCTGCCGGTGGTCCCGTCGCCGAAGTTCCAGGCGTGCGTCAGGGTAAGTCCATTGGGGTCGTTCGATTGGCCGCCATTGAACGTGACCACCCGTCCCGAAAACCCGCTGTACGGGCCGCCCGCGGACGCAACCAGCGGGAGGAGCGCGGCCTGCACCATGAATCCCGAGCTCAGCGTCGCCGTCTGCCCCTGCGTCGTGACGACTACGTCGCGTGGTCCGACCGCCGCCGCCGAAGCAATCACCAGATTCGCGGTCGCGCTCCCGGCGCCGGTCACGTTGATCAGCCCAGGCAATCCGGCCGCTGCTCCGTTCACCGCAATTCCGGCTCCGAACGTCGCCTGAGTCTGGCCCTGCGCGAAGTTGGTGTTGACGCCCGTAATCGCAACCGTGACCGATTGTCCCTGATACGAGAAAGCAGGCACCAGGCTGGAGATCACGGCCGCCGGATAGACCGTCGCCGCGACCGGCTCCAGGCTCGAAAAGGTCTGCTTTTCCGTGGTCGAGCCCTGCACCGTCACCTGGTACGTCGTCGGAGCTGTGGGCGACACCGCCGGCAAAGTGAACGAGAATATGACGGGATTCGATCCGCTCTGCGAGGTGGGCGTGGCGGACTTTGCATTGCCCGAGGAATCCGTAAACGTAACCGAGGTCTGCGTCAGGTTGATCGATCCTTTGAATCCGTCCAGAGCGGGGCTGATCGAGATCTGCGCCGCCGACCCCGGCTGCAGCAGCGGCTGCGCGGTGACGTTGCTCAGATTTACCCGGATCGATCCCGGGCCGCCGCCGCATCCCGCCACAACCGCCAGAGCGAGCAGCAGCAGCAGACGCAGCGCCGCGCAGCACCCGCCACGGCCTGGGAGGTCTCGCAAATCGACGACGGCAGCATGACGGCAGGCCCGCAAACACCCTCCAACGATCCATCTCGTACACCGGGTGACAAATTTCGATGGATTATCACGCGCCTGAACGCAAATCGCTTGCAAACGCCATTCGAGTCCGGCAGAGTGGTAAGCACTGACACCTACTGGCTTGCTGCTATGCCCTCCGTTCGAAGCTGCTGTTCATTCCGGATTCCCGACTCTCCTCCGCCGTCTGCTCCGCTTTCCCGCGCGACGTTTTACTCCTGCGCGATCTGCAGGTCGACGGAAAGTCGAACTTTCAGCCTGCGCCGTCCTGCGTCTTTGGTCTGCGTGTTTTGTCTGCTGCTGGCCGCTGTGCGCGGCCCCGCCCAGACGGCGCCCGAACCAGTCGTGCCGATCTCCCCCGGACAAACGCTGACTCTCCAGGTGAAACCCCGCGAGTACCAGACCATCACGATCCCGGCGACCGGCGGGAACGTCGTCGAGTTCCGCATGGCGATGCCGGGTTCCGGCATCCACGGAAACTACGTCAAAATACAGCCCGAACCCGCCGCCGGTCCTGACGCCGCCGACCCTGTCATCTCCGACAGCGGACGGGATTTCGTCCGGCTGATCCTGCCTCCGGGCGGAAACTCGCCGATCAACCTGCACATCACCGTCCTGACCAACTCCAAAGCGGACACAGACCCACTGGCCGCCGGCATCGCTCTCCAGACGCTCGATCCTTCATCGGTTAGTCTCAGGTGCGCCTCCGCGGAAGCCGCCTTCAACCATGCGGAGCGTCTGCGCCGCTCGCACGCCGGCGGCGAGAAGGCCCTGGCCTCTTATCAGGACGCCTGGCACGGAGCTCAGAAGTGCGGCGATCGCGTCTTCGAGCAGCAGGTCCTCCTCTCCACCGGGCGCATGCTGATGCTGGACGGCAGGCATTACGCCGACTCGGTCGAGTGGGAGCGGCGGGCGGTCGCCGTGGAGGGCACCGACTCCGCGCCCGGCGTGCAGGCCATGGCCTGGAAGATGCTCGGCGGCGCACTGCTCGACACGGACCAGTATGCGGAGAGCATCGACGCCTCTGCTCGCGCGCTCACGCTGTATGAGAAGACCGGCGAGACGTTCTGGCAGGGCGTAGTGCTCGAAAATCTTGGAGACGCCGAGCTCAATCTGGGCGACCTGCCCGGCGCGCTTGCCGCCGAAGAGCGCGCCCTCGCCATCTCGCGCGAGCTGCACGACGACTTCGGCGTGGTCGAGACACTGGCGGAGATCGGCTCCATGCATCGCACCCGCGGCGAGTACCAGGCCGCCCTTAAC
>CAXTMK010000010.1:3016-11131 GCA_964245315.1 uncultured Acidobacteriaceae bacterium
TCTCCGAGGGCGTCGAGGTTTCGTTACCCAGCAGCTACAACCCCATGCAGGGCGAGGCCTGGCTCGCCATGGGCGAACTCCACGGCGATCTCGCCGAGCCCGGGCGCGCGGCCGACGATCTGGCGCGCGCCCTCACAATTGCGCAGCACACATCGAGCGGCCTCGACGAACTCGAAGCCCTCAAGGATCAGGCGGCGCTCCGGCTGCGCGCTGGAGACCTGGCCGCTGCGCAGACCGGGTTCAACCAGGCCCTTGCGCGCGCTCGCGAGTTGAAGCTGGTGCGACCGCAGAGTGGATTGCTGATCGGGCTGGCCCGGACAACCCTTGCGTTGCATCGTCCCGAGGAGGCTGAGCCGTATCTCCATCTGGCCATCGAGCTCTCCGCAGGCATCCACCAGGACGACGCAACGGCCGAAGCCTTCGCCACGCTGGGCAACGTGGCCGCCGCCCGTGGCCGGAAAGAGGATGCCGCGGCCGATTTTGCCAAGGCCGCCGAACTGTACCGTGCGGTTTCTGACAAGGCCGGCATCGCCGAAGCAGACGTCAACCTGGCGCGCATCGAGGAGCAGGACGGCGCTGTTCAGGCCGCGCTCGATCACCTCCGGCAGGCGATGGATATCGTCGAGAGCAGCCGCACCAGCTTCTCGCGCGGCGGGCTGCGGACGCGCTTCTTTGCCGCGCAGCGAGCGACCTACGAGCAGGCGATCAGCCTGCTTATGAAGCAGGATGCGGCGGAGCCGGGCAGGGGATTCGCGGCTGAGGCATGGCGGGTCGCCGAGCGCTCCCGCTCCCGCAGCCTGCTCGATGAGCTTTCGGCCTGCGACCCGGCCCCCACCGCCGCTCCCGGAGCCGCGGCGTTGGCCCGGAGGCTGGCCGCGCTCGAGGTGCGAATCGGCAGCCTCGAAGAACAGCAGGCCCAGGCAGGGACCGCCGTGGACGATCTGCAGAAGGCCGCGAAGATTCAGGCCGATCTTCGCAGCGCCGTGCTCGAAGCGGACGAACTGGAATCTCGCATCCACACAGCGGAGCCGCTCGCGGCGACGCCGGCAGACAAGCTGACGCCGGAAGGCTTCGCGCAATCGGCGCTGACGAAAGACGATGCGCTGCTCGAGTACTGGGCGGCTCCGTCCGGCAGCTTCGTCTGGCTGATCACCAGCGATGGACGCTGCTCGGGCTATCGTCTCCCATCCAGCCCACTTCTTCTGGAGCGCACTTCCAGCTATCGGCAGGCGCTGCTGGCACGCAATGTCTCCCTCCCCGTCGAGTCGCCGCATGGGCGCGAGGTCCGCATCGCGGCGGCCGATTCCAGGGCCGCGCAACTGGGAAAATCTCTTGCCGCCATCCTACTTCCGGCGGAACTGCAGCAGAAGCTCGCCACGGTACACCGCCTCCTGCTGGTTGCCGACGGGCCGCTGGCGCAGATTCCCTTTGCCGCGCTGAAGCTGACGAACGACCTCCCCGCACGCGCGGAGCAAGCTCTGGTCGAGCGCTTCGAACTGCTTGAGGAACCGTCCGCCGCCTATCTGGCCTATGCGCGCGCGGAAGCGCAAACACCCGATACCGGCCGGCCGATGCGGGTCGCGGTATTCGCCGATCCCGTCTACAACCTGGCCGACTCGCGGCTCGACGGCAGCCGATCGCCGGCTGTGCCGGTTGCGCTCCATACCCCCTCCGGCCGGACTGCGGAAGCGTCCGGCGGTCTGGCTCACCTGGCCCGCCTGCCTGGATCGCGTGTCGAAGCCCAGGACATCGCCGGGATCGCCGGTCCGGAACGCAGTTCCGTCTTTCTGGGGTTCGACGCGTCCATCGATGCCGTCAGATCGGTAGACTGGACGCGGTATCCTGTCGCACACTTTGCCGTCCATGCGGTATCCGAGACCGGCGGACGCGATTCGGCGGGTATGCTGCTCTCCATGCTCGACGCCCAGGGCAGGCGGCAGGACGGTATTCTTTGGGCGCGGGAGATTCTGAACATGCACCTGGCGCGCCAGTTGGTAGTGCTCAGCGGATGCGGCACGGCTTTGGGCGAGACCATCCCCGGCGAAGGGATGAACAGTCTGGCTCGCGGATTCCTCTACTCGGGCACGCGGCAGGTGGCCGCCACCTTATGGGCGGCGGATGACGCCAGTTCCAGCCTGCTGATGGAGAGCTTCTACAAGGAGTTACTGGAGCATGGCACGTCCGTCGCGCAGGCTTTGCGCACCGCGCAACGCAACCTGATGCGCCAGCCGCGCTATGCCGCGCCCATCTTCTGGGCGGGCTTCGTCGTAGAGGGAGCAGTACCGGAGGGATCATGGAAGAAACCCTGACCTTACCTCAAGCGCCCCCGGCAACGGTGTCGCGGGAACCGGCGCGTAAGCGCTGGCTTCTGGACCGCAGCGGCTTCGACGCACTGCTGGCCGTGCTCGATTCCGACCGCGACGTCGCCGCGGAACGGTATGCGGCCCTGCGTGAGCGTCTGAGCCGGTTCTTCGCCTGGAACCATGCCGAGGACCCGGACGCTCAGGCCGACGAGGTGCTCGACCGGCTCACCCGGCGGGTCGCCGGCAGCGCCGCCGACGACGAGGCGGTGCGGCAGCCGGAGAAGTTTGCCGTGGGCGTCGCGCGAATGCTGTTGCGCGAGGGCTGGCGTGCCCAGAAGGCTAACGTTCAGATGATCTCGAACCTGCAGATGAGGAACGCAGACCACCATCGGCTGGAGCAGGAGCAGCGCCGGAACGAGCTGCTCAGTTCGCTGCTCGAGCAATGCCTGCGGGAACTGCCGGAGGCGCAGCGCGACATGATCGAGCGGTACTACTCGAGCGACTCGCGCGCCCAGATCGACGGCCGCAGGAAACTCGCCGAGGAGTTGCACATCTCGCTCAATGCGCTGCGCAATCGCGCCATGCGCATCCGCGGCGAGGTGGAACGCAAGGCAAAGGAACGCCTGGAGCAGGCATCCCTTTAGCAGGCCACAGTACCTAGGCAGTCAATTTGGGTTCCGGCCGCATCTGGTGATAGAACCATTCACTTTCGCACAACAAGGCAGGGATCGGATTGGATGAGCTGGGAACACCCGCGGAGTGGCGAAAGATGCTGCTGGATTATCGGCTGAACGAGGTAGATGAGGCGCGACGCGAAGCGATCGATGCGCGGCTCATTACGGACGCGGACTTCGCCGCCGCCATGCAGGAGGCGGAGTACGACCTGCTCGACGCCTACGCCGCAAACGAGTTGACCACGGAAAAGCGCCGCCGCGTAGAGCGGGCGCTGCACCCTCAGGGACGATATTCGCCGGCTTCAGCCGGACACGTCATTGGTTTGCAGGAGCCGCCCCGCGAACTCGCCCGTGCATCGCTCAGCGTCACTCAGCGCCGCCCGTTCTGGTGGTTGAGCGCTGCCGCCGTCCTGCTGGCAGGCGGAGTGTCGGCATGGTTCCTGCACCGGCATCAAGCTCCGGCCAATCCGGCGATCGTGCGGCAATCCGCTCCGCCGGTTTCAGCTCCGCCGGTCGCCCGTCCCGAAAGCACGATGGCTCCGTCGCCGCCGGACGCGAACGCGAAGATTCCCGCAGCCAAACCGAACCAGCGGTCCACCTCGGCGCTCGTGATTCTGGCCAGCGCTCTGCGCTCCGGAGATGCCCTTCCTCTATCCATCGGTCCGGAGGTGAAGACGGTGCATTTCGTCTGGCCCCCGGCCGGCGAACGGGCCGGGAGCCAACGCTATGAGCTTCAGGTTGTTCGCGAGGACGGCGAGGTGAGCTGCAGGAGCCTGGCCGGCCCGCTTCAGGGTACACGCAGCCTAGGCTTTTCCTGTCCCGCCGCCTCGTTGCCAACCGGATCCGCGTTCGTCAGGATCGTAGAACTCCCCTTCTCGTCGGATGCCGCGCCGATCTTCGAACTCACCCTCGCCGTCGCTCGCCGCTAGTCACAACAAAAGAAGGCAAATCCGAAGGGATAGAAACCTCGGAGCAAGGACACTCGCGCAGGCTTCGCGATGTCTCGGTCGTGTGCTGAAAGCTGTTCCTCTGGCCGTCATCACGGCACAAAAGTGGTAGAGAGGCACGCGTTCGTTCACGGTAGTATTGCGGTACTGAATAGTACCCAAGTGGGAAGGCAACACGGCAACCCTGCTTTGGACGAGTGAACGTTACTCCTGCTGGAGTGTCCGCGAAAGAAAGACGATTGCCCACGCGGATCATAGTTCGAAGCTCGATGTACCTGGGCCCTACTGACACATCGGAAACGGGAGATCTATCACAATGAAATATTCGCTGGCGCCCACAGAAGCACAAGAGCAGGTATCGCTTCAGGAACTAACTCTGGTTCATCTCTGGGAGATTGTCAAAGATCGGCGCCGGTTCGTCTTCGGAGCAATGCTGGTTACGACGGCGCTTGCGATCACCCTTGCCGTCTGCAGCACAAGAAAGTACGAGGCCAAGGGCGAGATTCAGATCCAGAAGGACGCCACGGACGCGCTGGGTCTGGACGCCATGATGAGCGGCGCAGGCGGCGGGGCCTCGGACGCTCTCGATGCGAACGTGACCTTGCAGACTGAAGCCAAGATCATGGAATCCGAGACGCTGGCGCTGACCGTGATCAACCATCTTCATCTCGAGAACGAACCGGACTTCAAACCGAAGTTCAGCCTCATGGGCTGGGCGACCGGGTGGCTAAGTCCCAGGGGGCCGTCCGATCCTGCCGGAGCGGGGCTGGGAGACTCGCCTGGAAAGCGCGATCGGCTGGTCAAGACCTTCCAGAAAAATACCAAGGTAACGCCGGTCCCCGGTACCAGGCTGATCGACGTGACTTACACCAGCACCAACCCCAGGCTGGCCGCAGCGGTGGTCGATGAAATGATCGACGGGCTTATCGATTACAACTTCCAGACGCGGTATACGGCGACCTCGCAAACCTCGGAGTGGCTGAGCAGACAGCTATCGGACCTGCGAAACAGCAGCCAGTCGCTGCAGCGTCAGGTGGCCGATCTCCAGCGCAGTTCTGAAGTGTTCTCCTTCGGTGGAGAGGATCTGGCCGGCAAAGGCATGGTTTACAGCAGTGTGCTCGACCAGCTGCAGCAGACCACGGTAAACCTGACCCAGGCGCAGTCGAACCGCATCGTGAAGGGGGCCATCTATGAGGCTGCAAAATCCGGCAACCCGGATGCGCTCGCGACCCTGATGGGCTCCGGGCTGGCGGGAGCCAGTTCCTCCTCGCTCAGCAACTCGCTGGCTTTGCTGCAGTCGCTGCGGTCACAGGAGGCGACTCAGAAGGCGCAGGTCAGTGAAGCGTCCGCGAAATTCGGCCCTGGCTATCCGAAGCTTCAGGAGATGCAGGCAAATCTATCTTCGGTTCAGCAATCGATCGGCGACGAGCAGGCCCGCCTGGAGAAGCAGACGCAGAGCGACTATACGATCGCGCAGCAGGTGGAAGATCAAACGAGAAGCATCTTCGGCGTACAGAAAAAGAACGCCGAAGCCCTGAATGACAAGGCTATCCAATATCAACTCCTGCGTCAGGAAGCCGATGAAAGCCGCGCGCTTTATACCCGGCTGCAAGGCAAGCTGAAGGAAGCCGGGGTCCTGGAAGGACTGAAGTCGAGCAACATCACTGTGGTAGAGCCGGGCCGTGTCCCGTCTCACCCAAGTTCGCCGAATGTTCTGCTGTTACTGCTTGCAGGCCTCTTCGGCGGGACCTTCCTGGGCCTGGGATGTGCCTGGAGCGTGGAGGTGATGGACGGCAAGGTGAATAAACCGCAGGCTATTGCCGCGCGCTTCGGATCGGACTACTTCGGAGACCTTCCTTTCGACTCCTACAAGGTGCGGGATGCCAAGCTGCTGAAGCAAAGTCTTGTCGCTCGTTCCATCTTCACCCTCGCCCGGCCGCAGTCCGCCTACAGCGAAGCGCTGCGTTCGCTGCGGACGGTGCTGATGTTGTCCGGTTCCGGCAGCCCGCCACAGGTTCTGCTCATAACAAGCGGATCGCCCGGCGAAGGCAAGAGCACAGTCTCAACCAACCTGGCGGTGCAACTTGCGCAGCAAGGCCGGAAAGTGCTTCTCATCGACGCCGATCTTCGCCGGCCTGTGCTCCATCGGACGCTCGGTCAGGCCCATGAAGACGGGCTGAGCACCATGTTGGAAGGGAGGATGGAGATGTCTCCGGATTGCCCCTATCCGGTTCCCGAGGTCGACGGATTGTTTTTTATCCCGGCGGGTCCCATTGCGCCGAATCCGTCGGAACTGCTTGGCTCGGATCGGTTTCGAAATCTGCTCGGAACATGGCGAGAGACCTTCGACTTCATCGTTCTGGATACCCCGCCGCTACTTCTGGTTACCGATTCAGTATTGCTTGCACCGATGGCCGATCAGGTTCTGCTGGTAGCCCGCCACGGGTCGACGGAACTGGCGGATCTCAGGCACGGCTATCGAATTCTGCAGATGCGAGCGCCGGGAACTCCGGTAGGTGTCGTCGTCAACGGCGTTCGGCGCAACAAGGGACTCGACTACTACAGCTACGGATATGGCGCATATGGTTCCAAACCGACTCAGAAAGGCCTCGAACTCCATGCATAAGCTAATCGGTGTCATCGCGCTTCTCTTCGCCTCGCCGTTGGTCGGCCAGGGCTTGTCAACACCCTCAGTCCCAAACGAAAGCCTTCTCATCGGATCCGGCGACCTCCTCCACATCGAGGTGTACGACACGCCTCAGCTGGATCAGCATCCACGCGTCGACGATGCCGGGAATGTTCCGGTTCTGTTCGTTGGCAGCATCGCGTTGCGCGGCGATACTCCCGCACAGGCGGCAGCGGCTGTCACCGCGCGCATGATTGCGGCCGGCGTAATGCACCATCCCCAGGTAACCGTCACGGTGGAGCAGTATGCCACGCAGGATGTGTCGGTGATCGGACAGGTCGACAAGCCTGGCAACTATCCCCTTCATACCCCGCGCTCGATCCTGGAAGTGCTGAGTATGGCCGGGGGCCTGGCTCCCCTGGCGGATCGTACCGTTCTGGTGCGGCGGCATGCGGGCGCCGTCAGGCAGGAAACGTACTACGTGGCGAACGCGCCGGACAAGCACGACGTCAGCGATGTCAAAATATACCCCGGCGACACCATCGTGGTGTCGAAGATGGATTTCGTCTATGTGCTGGGCGACGTAGCTCGGCCCGGCGGATACCCCGTTTCCGAAAACGATTCTCCGGCAACGGTTCTGAAAACACTGGCCGAAGCGGGCTCGTTGAACAAGACGGCTGTGTGGTCGGGAACCAGGCTGCTGCGCAGGAAGAATGGCAACTATGCCGTCGTCCCAGTCGATATCGCCTCCATTCGCGAGGGCAAGACGCCGGATGTGCAACTCGAAGCGAACGATGTCCTGTTCATTCCATTCAGTTACACGAAGAACTTCTTCCTCAATGGAAGCGCAATAGCAGCCTCGGTGGCGACTGCGGCCGTCTTCGTTCCGTAGCGATTGCTGTGCATCCGAAACGAGGGAAGTATGACGCACGTCATCGGTGTCACTCCACAATTCGAGGTTATGCGCACGGAGAAGCCACCCCTGGCGGTCGCATCGGTGATGTCGGTGGTATTGACCTACGGCATCGCCTTCATCCTTATCTTCTTCGTCATGGGAGGCTATCTGCCCACGTCGGGAACGAGGGCCAGTTCTCTTCAGGCGACATCGAGCAGCACCGACACCATCGCGGGCCAGCTATTTCAAGCACTCACCTGGGCATTCGCGATTCTGCTCATGTTTCCCTATACGCGTCAGATTCTCGATGCCTGTATGCGGATGAAGGCGATGGTTGGGGTATCCGTGCTCGCCCTGGCCTCATGCCTGTGGTCGCAGGACCCGTCCTCCAGCCTTCGTCGCGCGATATTTCTTACCCTTGGAATGGCTCTGGCGTTCTACCTGGTGCGACGCTTCAGTACGGAAAATCTCGCGCAGATTGTCGTAATAACCGGCGTCTGGGCGGGTTTGCTCGGCATTCTGTTCTCGGTTGCGCTCCCGCAATATGGACTCGACACGTTCAATGGGGGTGCCTGGCAGGGCATCTTCCGGTCGAAGAACGGCTGCGCTCAGATCATGCTGTTCTTCCTGTCGGCGGCGGTATGCTTTCGATTCAAGACCCGAGCCATGG
>CAXTMK010000010.1:11141-29091 GCA_964245315.1 uncultured Acidobacteriaceae bacterium
ACGGGTCTGCTCATCGTCATGTCGCGTGCGAAGACCGGATGGATGTTCGCGCCCGGCCTCCTTTTGTTGGCAGGCAGCCTTTCCGGGTTGCGGCGCATGGAACGGCGCAGCGCACTGACGCTGCTCGCGGGAGGATTGGTCCTTGTAGTTCTGGGCGTGGTGGCAATGCCGTACCTGATGCCGTTCTTTCTCGATCTACTGGGGAAAGATCCCGGCTTGAGCGGCAGAATGCCGCTCTGGCTGGCTGCGATCGCTTCCGCGCTGAAGCGGCCATTGCTCGGCTATGGCTATGCGGCTTTTTGGACGGGAATGCGAGGGGAGTCGTTGAGCGTCTTCATGTCCACGCATTTCGAGAGCTATCAGGCACAGAATGGTTTGCTGGAGCTCTGGCTCGAACTCGGCCTGGCTGGCGTCGCACTGTTCCTGCTCACTCTCGTTCGAGCCGTGAAGGATGCCTTGATCTGCCTTCAGCACGAACATTCGCAAGAGACGAACTGGTACATCACGCTTCTCGTGCTGACTGTCGCCTACAACGTGGACGAAACGTTTATCGCGTCGGCTCATTCTCTCCCGTGGCTCCTCTATGTTGTGGCCTGCACGGGTCTGGCAGATAGAGTTCGTCAGATCCGGTCGATGACCGCGCGTCAAACCGGGACACCTTCTACCTTCGTTGCCGCACCTCAGGTCCGGCCGGCTCACGGACGGTCGTTAGCAACCACTTAGGCCGAAGACGGAGACCGACGCCAATGCACCATATCTTTCATCTGCTTACGGAATCCGAGCCGTTCTCCGAACAAAAGGGCGGTGCCATCTCTCGATGGACGGCGAACGTTCTGCGCAACGATTCCGACGCCACGGTACTCGCTCCGTCGAGCGACAATAGCTGGGGTTTCGGTCCGGGGCGAGTCGTCGATCTTCCCGGTCTCGTTCGCTACAAGAGCTTCATCGACAAAGGCGGGCATCTTGCCCCGTGGAGCGCGCGTTACTTTATGCTGCGCAGGAGTATCGAGCCGGCATTGAGGACCTTGAAGAGGGGCGATACGGTCTGGGTCCACGCCCGGCCTGAGTTTGCCGCTGCGCTCGAGCCGATGGTTCACGCTCGCGGCGCACGGTTGTTTCTTCACCTGCACAACTCTCACCTGGTGCAGTGGTCGACTAAAGTTACAAAGGCCGTCCATGCGGATCGGTACATCTTCAACAGTTGCTACCTTCGCGACGAGGCGCTCGAAAAATTTCCGGATCTGCCTCACACCGCGGTTCTGGCGAATGGCGCCGATCCGAATATGTTCTATCCCGTGCCTGCGCCGAAGAGCCCGGAAGCCATCGCGACAGTGCTCTTTGCAAGCCGCCTGGTTCCCGACAAGGGTCTGCACGTCTTTCTGGACGCGATGCGGCTTCTCCTGGAACGGGGTACGGAGTTGCGTGGGGTAGTCGTAGGGGGTTCAGGGTTTGGAGGCAGTCTTCCTACCCCGTATGTGCTTGAGATGCAGGCCAGAGCGCCGGTCAATGTCCGCTTCGAACCGTACTGCGCCGGGCCTTTGCTGGCCGAACGATTTCGCAACGCCGACATCTACTGTCTGCCGGCCTGCTGGCACGATCCTTTCCCGATGACGGTTCTCGAAGCCATGGCGAGCGGCGTGCCGGTCGTTGCCTCCGAGAGTGGAGGGATACCCCAGCAACTTTCACAAGGAGGCGGCCTGATGGTTCCGCGGAACTCCGCCCCGGACCTGGCTGACGCGCTGGCTCGCCTTGCCATGAATCCCGGATTGCGCGCGGAGATGGGACGCCAGGCGTTGGATTCGTTCCGGGCAAATTACACGTGGGAGACGGTCCGCACCACCTACCGGCAGATACTTCAGCCGACCCGGATGCCCCAGCCATTCGAGATGGCGGACTGCCTGCAGGAGAGCCACGCATGACAACGCGACGGCACTTCCTGCAGACCGCGCCGCTGGCGTTCGCCGCCGCATCATTACCTCTGCGCGGAGTTGCCGAGCCAACCGCGACGCTCGGGCTGAAGGATATCGCGCCGCCGCGTCTGCTCGTCGGGGCTGTAGTCGATAAGTGGCAGATGCAGGATCCGCGCTGGCTCCCCCTGATTCTCGCGAACTTCAACCTCATCACACTCGGCAAGCTGAAGTGGGGTTATCTCCGTCCGTCCGCCTCCGGCTACGACTTCAGCGAGACGGATTGGATGGTCGACTTCTGCCGGCAGCATGGTCTGGCGTTGCACGGCCACAACCTCTGCTGGAACGGCAACAATCCCGCGTGGCTCGCGCAAACGCTCACGAAGAGTAATGCCGAGGGCATCCTTTCGGATCACATCCACACGGTAGTTAAGCGGTACGCCGGTAAGATCACCTCGTGGGATGTCGTCAATGAGCCTATTGCAATCTGGATGGGCCGCCCCGACGGACTTTACACAGGGCCATGGCTCGATGCGCTCGGCCCGCGATATATCGACGTGGCATTCCACGCCGCCGCGGAAGCCGACGGCAATGCGCTCCGTGTGCTCAACATCGCTCACGTCGAGCAGGGAGGCAGCGGAGACGACACAGCTCGCCTGATGACTTTGCGCCTTATCGAGTCTCTGCTGAAACGCGGCGTTCCCATCCAGGCAGTCGGCTTCGAATCTCACCTTGCGGGCGACTACTCAGTCTCCAGCGCTCCATCGCGAACTTCATTCGTTCACGAGCTGCGCAGCTTTGGCCTGCAGATACTCCTCACCGAAGTCGACATCGACGATACCCGGCTCCCCGGCAGCACGACGAGCCGCGACGCCGCGGTGAGCCGGTGCTACGGAGACTACCTCAACGCCATGCTGCGCGAGGCGAATCCCAGCCGCATCATCTTCTTCTCTCCCTCGGATCAGCGAAACTGGTACGACGCGATTCACAATGCGCAGTTCGACCGGCGTGACGGGGCGCCGCATCGGCCCGGTCTGTTCGACAACTCCCTCTTACCGAAGCCTGCTTACGCTTCTGTCGCGTCCGCGCTGAAAGGCTACCGTGTTTGATTCCACATCTTTCGCCCAATTGGAGAACTTGCTGATGACCGGTTTCGAGAGTGGCAAAACGCCTCCAGGTGTCGACGTAACGGTGGTCATTCCGACGCACGGACGGCCGGAGTTGTTGAAGCGCGCAATCATCAGCGCACTCGGTCAGACGCACTACAACCTCGAAGTAGTGGTGGTCCTAGATGGCCATGACCCGAAGACCGTCGAAGCGGTGAGTTGGATTAAAGACCCTCGTCTTTCCCTCATCGCGCTGGAGTCACCGGTGGGCGGAGCGGAGGCGCGCAATATCGGGGCCCGCGCAGCAAAGGGCTATTACATTGCCTTGCTCGACGACGACGACGAATGGCTTCCGGACAAGATTGCCAGGCAAATTGCGGTGGGCGACGCCTCTGCCACCGACAGGTTTGTCGTGGTCACACAGTATCTCTACCGGCTTCCCGGGCAGGCCGATGAAGTCTGGCCGGGCCATCTGCCTTCCGCCGGCGAACCGCTCTCGGAGTTTCTGTTCAGTTCGTGCGGCGGCTTTCAGACCTCGACCTACCTTTGTCCGCGAGCCTTGTTCCTGGCGTGTCCTTTCACTCCCGGTCTCAAGAAACATCAGGACTGGGACTGGTTCCTGCAGCTGTCGACACTACCCGGCTTCCAGGTTCTCATCGTTCCGGAGCCGCTTTCCATCTACTGGGTTCCCCTGCGAAGCCGGTCCAGCGTGTCCGGCAAGCTGGACTGGAGATTCAGCGCGTCCTGGGCAAAGCGCCGGCTTCCGGCGATGACGCGCAAGGCTTACTCGACCTTCCTGGTCAAGATATGTCTGCGCGGCGCCTTCATTCAGAAGGAAGGCTTGCAGGCACTCGGCTTGTTAATGCGAGAGCTGTTCGTCATCGGAAGGCCGACCCCGCTTATGCTTGGAGACTTCGCCGCGTCCGTGCTGATCCCGGAAGCTGTCCGAGTCAGGCTGCGCTACGGACTTATGCGACTCAGACGCAGCTAAATGCCCGACAGCAAAGATCAACCCGAGAAAGGCCGCAAACATGCCGAGCGTCAGCGCCATCATCCCCACCCGCAATCGTCCGCAACCCCTGGAGCGCGCGGTCCGAAGCGTACTCGCGCAGAGCTTTCAGGACTTCGAGATCATCGTTGTCATCGATGGGCCGGACGCGATGACCGATCCAGCTTTGCTGGAAGCGATGGATCCTCGCATCCATGTGCTCTCGCTGGCAGTCAATGTGGGTCTAGCCGAGGCTCGCAATCAGGGAATCCGCCGCGCCTCCGGCAAGTGGATTGCGCTGCTCGACGATGACGACGAATGGCTGCCTGAGAAACTTCACCGGCAAGCTGAAAGAGCCTGTGAAGTCGGCGGAGAGTACGTCTTCGTGCCGTGCCGGTTCATCGAAAAGACGCTCAGCCTGGAGCGGGTAATGCCTCTGGTTCTTCCGCAGGGCGCAGCAAAATTCTCCGAGTACATCTACTGCGATGGAGGCTATCTTCAGCCGTCGATGTACTTCATGTCGCGGGCTCTTGTGCTGGACGTTCCATTCACCAGGGGACTGCGCCACGTCGAAGATACCGACTGGCTCCTGCGCATGGCGCGTCATCCAGACGTGCAGGTAGCTGCCGTGGCAGAGCCGCTGTCCATATATTACAACCTGAAGAGCGGTGACCGGGAGAGCGAGACCACGCCCTGGAAGCATCCCCTGAACTGGGCTGTTCAGCGTCCCGAGTTGTTTACGCGCAGGGCGTTTCCGTTTTTCGTGGCTCGTCTTTGCGTCAATGCGCGCAGGGCAGGCGAGCCGCTTTCCGTACTACTGCATTTGCTGGCGCAGGCCCGCAAGTACGGCGACATCACGCCTCGTTCGCTCTCGTACTTCCTGGCCTATTGGTTTCTCCCGGATGACGCCCTGAAATCGCTGCGCAAAGCCGCGCGAAAGATAGTCGACTCGGTCAGGCATATAGGAGGCTCAAAGACGGCGATCGTCGCGGAGGAGACAGGTCTGTGAGTCGCGCGACCTCCCGCCCGAAGGTACTGATCTTTCGCAACGAAGTGCTGCCCTCCAGCGAGACGTTCATCCTCGCGCAGGCGAAGGCCCTGCGCACCTTCGAACCGGTTTTTGCGGGGGTGCATTCAGCACCACGTTCGCTGGTACTGGACATTGCGCCGACCCTCGTTTCACCTGACCCCACGATCTTCGGTAAAGTGATGCGCCGCGCCTATTGGAGCGCGTCCTTCGCTCCGTCGTTTTACCATCGTCTGCGATCCATTGCACCCGATCTCATCCACGCGCACTTTGCCATGGACGGAGCCGCCGCGCTGCCCATATGCGGAAGGCTGGCCATCCCACTCGTCGTCACGCTGCACGGCTATGATGTCACGTCGTCGGATGAGTTTTTGCGGCGGTCGAACGAGGGCCGGCTCTATCTGCGCCGGCGCGAGGAGCTCTGGGCATGTGCCTCGGTGTTTCTGTGCATCTCGGAATTCATGCGGGACAAAGCCCTGAAGCAGGGATTTCCGGCGAAAAAATTGTGTCTGCATTACACCGGCACGGACCTGAACCTGTTCGATTCCCAGCCGCAGCCGCGCGACCCAAACCTGATACTCTTCGTCGGCAGGCTGGTCGAGAAGAAGGGCTGCACCCATCTGCTCGACGCTCTGGCCGGCATACGCGCCCAGCATCCCGCGGTGCGTCTGGTGGTCATCGGGACCGGTCCTCTGGAAGCGGCGCTCCGGCAGAGAGTCGTGGCGGAGGGTTTGCCGTGCGAGTTCCTGGGCATGCAGCCTGCACCTGTGGTGCGGGATTATATGGCCCGAGCGCGCGTCTTTTGCGTGCCGAGCGTCGCTGCCGCTAACGGCGATAGTGAAGGGTTGGGTATGGTCTTTGCCGAGGCGCAGGCTATGGGCACGCCCGTCGCAAGCTTTCGGCACGGAGGCATCCCGGAGGTGGTGCGGCACGGGATCAATGGTCTGCTTGCAACCGAGGGCGACAGCCAGGCTCTCGGAACCAACCTGCTGCAGCTGCTGCGCGAGGATGCGCTGTGGACGAAATACTCCGAGGCGGGACTGGCGTGGGTGCAGGAGCGCTTCGATATCAATAAGCAGACCGTCGCGCTCGAAAGAATTTACTCGCAAGTTCTCGGCGATCGTGCGTGATCGTTAGACTTCCCGTAGATGTGCGGCGTCGAGCGAAAGGCAGATCCCTACGGGATGACAACAAAAATCAATTGTTTGTCATTCCGTAAGGATCTGCTTTGTGTCGTACCGTTTTCAGGCTTCGACTGCGACTGCCGATTCAATCCGGTCAGCGGAACGCCGTTTCTTGTCCGGCTCCTGTAGTTCATCCAGGCGATCACGCTCCAAAGGAACAGTCCCAGCATTCCATCGGTCGCGAGGCTTGCCCAGGCCGCGCCGCGCCACGAGTAACGCGGGATCAGGATGAGATTTAAGATGATGTTTGCCGCAGCGGCGATCATCTGGAAGGTCAACCGGAAACCCTGTTTGCCGGCTCCGGCCAATGCATCTCCCGCGGCGAGATGAAAGGAACGCAGAAACGGAATCAGGCAAAGCCAGCGAAGCGCCGTCACGCTGGGGAGAAATCCCTTGCCAACGAAGACGGGGATCGCGGGCGCAAAGACGAACATGAGGGCCGCCGTCGCAAGGCCCAGGAGAGAAGTACGGCTCAGCAAGCGTCTCGCGAGCGGCTCTGTCGCGGCGATGCCCTCCGGACCTGCTCCCTTGCGAAAGAAGCGCGGGAAGGCGGCCGCGTGGATCGAACGAATGGGCATGGTGCCGATATCGACGACCTTGTAGGCCATGGTGTAGATGCCATTGGCGGCGTTCATGCCAAAGTGCGCAAGCATGGCCTTATCGACATCGTTGTAGATGGAGGTGGTGGATCCGGAGACGGCGAAGACGAAGCCCTCACGAGCTCGTTCCAGGAACAGCCGCAGCCTGAACTCAGGCAGCCCGAAGTGCCGGGTCACGATGACCACTCCAGCGCCGGCCGTCAACAGCGAGATGGCAAGCGACGTAATGGCCCAGGTCAGGGCGTTCGTGCGGTGCAGCGTCACGAGCAGCGCTAGCGCAAGCACCATACGGGCGCAGGTGGTGGCCAGATTCAGAATCGCCGTGTATCTCATCTTCTCGAACGCCTGAAACACCTGGCTGATTGCCGTCGCGAGCTGGCTGCAGATGCAGTCGCCGATGGCCAGCAGCACGATCATTCTGGCGTCGGTTCCGTGCAGCAGCCAAGGCGAAACCGCTCCCAGGCCAAGCACCAGCAGCGTGCCGAACAAGAACGTCGACAGGAGAATATTGCCCCAATAAGTGGCGAAGCGGCTGTGATCGGGGCTGACATAGCGCAGGAAGAGCAGCCCCGAGCCGAACGATCCATACTGACTTACCATGCTGACGCATGCGGCCGCGCCCACGAACATGCCGTACTCCAGACTGCCGAGAAGGCGCGCGATCACGATGAAATATCCGGCCTGCGCCACCACCGACAATCCCTGCCCGAGGAACATCCACAGGGAGTTCCGCATGAGGATTCCCCGCTGGTTTCCGGCGAAGTAGCTTTGCAGTGATTTCATAACAGTGATTGTGTCCTTGTCGTGTCCATGGTGGAAGTATGGCTAAGAGTTTCAGACAAGCATTTCGCAGCCGGATGAGAAAACCCGGGGCTAAAGCCCCACTCAATTCATCGATTCTATTCGTGGGGCTAAAGCCCCACGCTAATCCCGAACGGCAAATCAAACTTCTCAAATACCCTCTGGATGAAGTCAATCGCGGAGCGAGGTTATGCGAGGTCGGGAGCATGACGTAAGCTGCGGAATCTCCACTTGCAGACGCACCATACGAATTCAGCATTGCCGATCAGGTAGCGCTTCCACAGCCTTCCCGGCTCGTGGACGAAGCGATAGAACCACTCCAGGCCTTTGGAACGCATCCACTCCGGAGCGCGCGGAGCCTCTCCGGACAGTATCTCAAAACTGCCGCCTATACCGATTGCGATCGGAACTCCCAGCGGACGGATGTACCGGTCGATGAACAACTCCTGACGGGGCGCGCCCAACGCGAGAAAGACGATGTCGGGCCTGGCGGACTGAATTGCGTCCTGCACGTCCTGCAGCGCCGAAGCATCCTGCTCGAAGCCCCACGCTGGGCAGACGACGCCGGAGATTTCAATCCCTGGATACTTCTGCTCCAGCAACGTGGCGGTCGCCGCGGCGGTGCCCGGCCGGCCGCCGAGGAGAAACACTCTTAGTCCCTGCGAAGCGCCTTCCCGGCAAAGATCGCCGATCAGGTCCACTCCCGCGATGCGCGGTACATCCTGGCCGCCGAAGGTCTTGCATATCCAGACGATGGGCATGCCGTCAGCGCAGAGGTATTCCGCCCGGTGCAGGCAGTTTCGAAACGCCGAGGACTTCTCCGCGAGCACATAAAACTGAGCGTTGACCGTGACGATCTGCCGCGTACTCGTTCCGTTCTTCACATGGTCCAGTATCTCCTGGGTGAAGGCAGGCTCCGAGTAGGTGTCGATCTCAAGATTTCCGAGAGACATGCGAACGGGACGCGATGTCCGATCGGTAGGCGTGGCAGAGTGGCGGGCGTTCAGCTGAGCTTCGAGTAAGGGCATCGTACTTCTCCATTTAGAGGTGTGTTGGTGCGCACGGCTTCAGAAGCAGGGAAGCCGTGATGCTGCCCTTGCTCTTGTTTGCTGGATCGATGGGAACGAGGTGTGTCGAAGAAGAGGGTTTTAGCTGCCCGTCCCCTTTACGACCACGGCGGCAGTTCGAAACAGAATGCTCAGGTCGAGCCAGAACGACCAGTTGGTCACATATTTGCGATCGAGCTCGATGTAGCTTTCAAACGATGGGTTCGACCGTGCTTCGACCTGCCACAGCCCGGTAATTCCGGGTGGAACCTCGAGCCGGCAGAACTGGTCGATGCGGTACTGTTGGACCTCGTCCCCGATCGGCGGCCGGGGGCCGACCAGGCTCATGTCGCCGCGCAGCACATTCCAAAGCTGAGGCAGTTCATCGAGCGAGTACTTGCGCAGGCGCCTGCCAAGGCGGGTGATTCTGGGGTCTTTCGCAATTTTGAAGAGAACTCCGTCTCTTTCATTCAGGTGCTTGAGCTGGTCCTTGAGCTCATGCGCATTGCTGACCATCGTCCGGAACTTGAAGCAGCGGAAGACCCGGCCCTTGCGCCCCACTCGATCGCTTCCATAGAAGACCGAACCGTGGGAATCCAGCTTAACCGCCACGGCCAGCAGCAGGAAGAGCGGCATCAGGAAGATCAGCGCAAGTCCAGCGCCCAGCACGTCAATCAGACGCTTGAAGAAGCGGCTTACCTCCTGCGTGCGGGTGCGATGCAGCACGATGGTCGGCATGTCGCCGATGTAATGCACATCGGTGCGCCGCTTCAGAGTCTCCGAGATATCCGGGATAAGCCGAAGATCGATATCTTCCGTCCGCGCTTCCTCGATTGCCTTTTTGAGGGCAGCCGTGTGCGGGCGCCGGATGAGGAAGATCTCGTCGACGAACATAGAGCGGGCCAGCGGCATAACCGTTTCGATGGAGCCGATGACAGAGGCTGGGTCGATACCGGCCACCGGTTCGGAATCGTCGAGCGAGATGAAACCTTTGAAGTTATATCCACCGTAGCTGAGGGAGGTAAGGTAGTCGCGCACCTGGCGGCTCTCCTCGGTGACTCCCGCGATGGCGAAGTTTGTCACGAAGTTGCCGCGGCGGCGCCAGCTTAGCCGGCGCCAGCGCCAGTAGATCCGCGCCAGCGTCAACACAGAGAACGTCAGCAGAACGCTCGATTCCAGCGCCACGCGGTTCACTGTCTCACATCCAGCCAGCGACAGAAGTCCGCGCACCGCAACGGCGGCAAGGGTTACCGTCTTCAGTATCTGCAACTGTTCGTGAGCGGTTCCGCCACCATGCTGGCGGTCCGGCAGCGGCGACCAGCGGAAGAGGAGTGCAATGCAGGAGGCGAACAGGAAGGCATACCAAAGCGCCTCGGGCGAAAGGGCAGTGGTCTGGGAATGGCTGCCCAGAAGAACCGCATAGACGGCGCAGAGCGACGCAGTGGTGAAGTCGAAGACCGTCCAGCCCAGGTGCGAACCAACCAGCGGCTCGCTCGCAAGGGCGCTGCGGGATGCGCGGCCGCGGCGATCGAAATTGCCTTTCGACTTTGTAGCGTCTTGGCGCTGATCGGCAGAGCCCGCGCGACCGAAACTCTCTTTCGGGGTTATTGGTGCGTAGGGGAAGAAGGTAGGTTCTACACCTGCGATATTCAGCATGTGCATGGATTTGACTGTTTGCCGTCCGTGGAAATCTTCCATCTTCATAACTCCCGAACTGCAAGGTTGCATGGATTGCTCAACAGCTTGTGCACGTCGAGGTGGGGAGCAATCCTGAGTGCTGCACTGAACAGACAGTACCGGCGTCATCGGTACTGGTCAGTACCACATTAGCGTCAGGGAATGTGCGAAGGTGTCAACTTGCGGATGGCCAGGATCAAGCCTCGTTCAGCAGGGCCACGAACTACCCCACGCTTACCCGTCATCCTCTTAAGCCGGAATGACTCAGTTGCCCTTGCGCAGCAAGGCTTCCATCTCCTGCGTCGTCAGCGCCGGAGAGAACAGCAACCCTTCAAAGCGATCGCATCCGCTTTCGAGCAGGATTTCTTTCTGCTCCGCGCTGTCCACGTCCTCGCCCACGAAGGCGAGGCCGCAACGGTGAGCGACCCCTACGATGGAACGCGCCAGCCAGAGAGACTCGCGCGGGGATGTCACCTTAAAGAGGGAAGTGCAATTCACGCGCAGCGACGAGAACGGAAGCTTGCGCAGATCGAGACGCGTTCCCGCATTCAGGCTGAAGCCGCTGAGTCCAAACTTCACCCCGGCTTCGGTTAACATGGCTATCGTTCGCTGCGCCGATCCAAGACTGGTGAGAGTGGTCGCTTCGGTCAGCAGTAGATCGATCGCCGAACCGGGCGTATCGGTTTCGTGCAGCAACTTCAGAAACTCATCCGCAAATCGCGCGTTCAACAGGTGATTGGCGCCGATTTCGATCGAAATGGCCGGCAGCAGGAGGCTCATCTCCCTCCAGGCGCGAGCCTGGAAGAGAACCTTGCGGAGTACGCGGTCCCCAATCCGTTCGTTGCTGCCCCGTTCCTTACTGCCTCGCCCGGCGAAGCGCGGCGCAGGACGTCTGGCCCGCTTACCAAGTGCTGTGGGCATTTGTATGGCAACACTCGCGCCGCTAAGGGCAAGGTTGGAACCGAACTGGGGTCGAAAGCAGAGCTCAAACGATCCCTGAACCGCGGCATCGGACTTATCCGGCGCCAGCGCGCCTGCTGACGAGTAATGCGCGGCCGGTCTGTTGAAGAACTCAAACGGCACTCCATGATTGCCGGCACGCTGCATCGCGAGGATTGCATGCTCGGTCAGGATCGCAGGATCCGACGCTCCTTCCGAGCTTGCTACGCCACCGCACGTCAGCCCGCTGCGAATCTCGCGACCGTCGATCCAGTAAGGTTGGCGGCAGGTTCGCTGCATACGGTCGGAGATGATCTCCAACTCGTCCTCAGACTGCAGATCGGTTGCCAGTGCAAAGAAGACTCCATCTTCCCCATGGGCGATCATATCCGTGGTTCGGACACAGGAGCGGAGCCGGTGGAAGGCTTCCCGCAGCAGCTGTTCGACACCCGGCGCGCCAGGCAGAGCGTCCACGGCGTCTTTGGCATCGACGCGCACGCAGAGCAGTCCGAACAGCCGGCCGCGGCGGCCCGGATGCATGAGGACTTTGAGCGAGCGCAACAGTTCCGCACGCAGCTTTGGGTATTCCAGAGTTTGCTGCAGGGGGTCCGGACCGACGGAAGCGTTCTGCCCAGCCGTGAGTGGCGCCAGGCCTGGTGGCCCTTCGACCGAGCTGTGCTCTTTATTCGGGGGCACCGAACACCCCTAGGGCCGATGCAGCGGACGTAAACGATACGGAGTGGATTGCGGGCATACTCGGCGGGACCTCGCGTTTGAGGCTTAATCCTACACGATCCCGTCAGGCGAAGATCGGATGGGCCCTCAGGAAGACCTCAGTTTCAGCGGCGACATGGGCCTTGCATGCGGGTTCGGTCCACTCGTCGCGCAGGCCGACCTGGGTCATGGTGGAAGGGAAGTAGGCGATCGTCGCGAAATACCGCTGGGCGGCCCGATGCGGCGTCGCGTCCTGCTTCGCATCGTGCGCACGCGACTTCTCCGGTTGGTGAGCGGAAAGAATCTCAGCGATCAGCTTGCAGCGTTGCGCTATGCCGCCTTCGAAGTACAGCTCCCCGAGAAATGGCTGATTGATGCTTTCCGACGCCACCAGGCGCCTTACGACACCCATCTTCGGGGAAAGGATCTCGTCCACGACCGCGAGCCCAATGCCTTCCAGCTTGCTGCGCAGGCTGCGCAATCTGGCCAGGCGAAGGACCAGTTGGCGGAAACTCTCATCCTGCCGTTGCATCTCGCGCACGATGATTCCCATCAGCAGGGCCTGCTTATTCGGGAAGTAGGCGTAGATGTCGCGCTTCGAGACTCGCGCTCGCCTTGCGATCTCCCCCGTGGTCGCATCCACGAAGGAGAACTCCGAGAAGACCTCGAGCGTGGCGTCGAGGATGCGTGCGATTCGTTCTTCCTTAGTGTTGCTTTGCACGCCGGAGGTCATAGTGCTGGTCTGAGTTCCTGTCACCGGGAGCCGATTTTCTCCCATAGCAATAGTGTCCGCAGAAGACCGCGTTGTGTAAAGCGTAAACACCGGCCGCGCTACCGCCTCGGCAACCTGCACTTCAAGCATGACGGTCTGCATGGTGTTCCTCCTGGAGCGAGCTTCTGTTGGCCGCTGGTCTGGCGAGGTGTTCTGGCGAAACCGCTCCAAACAGCCCATGTCTCAAAAGTGGTACTTACAAGTACCGGCATTCTCTTTAGAGTTCAGCTATCGCTTCTGTCAACGGGAACCGATGAAAGCGAATGAGGGCCAATCATGCTTTTTGAACTTCCCACTACCTTTTCTATCGGCACATCGCCAACCTCCGTTACGCCGCTCCGCATTGCAAAGACGCTTATCCTGCTTTCGCTCCTCTTCGCACTGGGTGTCGCCTGCACGCACGCTGAGGCCCAGGCATACAGCTTCCCGGGACAGACGCCGGTAGGGAGCAGCAGCGCGGCCATCGCCGTAAAGGTTCCGATCAAACGCGCCGGAAACGTCAGCGCGATACGGGTACTCGGGCAGGGTAACGCAGCGGTCGACTTCACCGGCAACGGCTCCGGCTCCTGCACTGTAGGCATCTCGTATCCCTTGGGCCAGACGTGCACGGTTGGGGTACTGTTTACGCCTCTCTATCCCGGCTTCCGCAGCGGAGCCGTCCAGCTGCTGGCACAGGATGGTTCGGTCATGGGAACGCAATTCGTCTCCGGCGTCGGTACCGGAGCCATCGGACGCTTCGTTCCAGGCGAGATATCCACGGTCGCCGGTCACGCTGCCTGGCTTTACAACAGCGACGGCATCCTGGCAATCAATGCCTCGATCTTTCTGCCCTACGGCATTGCCGTTGACTCTGTCGGCAACATGTACATCGCGGACTCCGGCAACAACCGCGTCCGCAAGGTAACCGCGGCCACCGGCGTGATCTCGACGATCGCGGGCACCGGCGCGCTGGGCGGCACCGGAGACGGTGGCCCGGCGGTGCAGGCGACCCTGAACGCCCCCACCTCCGTCGCTCTCGACGGCGCCGGCAACATCTATATTTGCGACAGCGCCAACGAGGCGGTGCGCAGGATCGATCCGAACACGGGGCTGATCGCCACGGTCGCGGGCGTCATCGGGAAGCTGGGTTATAGCGGAGACGGAGCGCCGGCGTCGGCTGCCACTCTCAACAGCCCTAACGGAATCTCCGTCGACAGCGCCGGCAATCTCTTTATCGCGGACACCGCGAACAATGCGATCCGCAGGGTGGATGCGGTCACGGGCCTCATGACAACCGTTGCAGGCACCGGCGTCATGGGCTACTCGGGCGATGATGGCATGGCGGTCGTCGCGCGACTCAACGCTCCGTGGAGCGTCACGCCCTCTTCTTCCGGCGGCCTTTACATTGCAGACCAGGGGAATAATCGCATTCGCAAGATCGACGCCACCGGTGTCATGTCCACTGTCGTTGGAACCGGCGCTTCGAGCTACGGCGGCGATGGAGGCCTGGCCACGCAGGCCGCATTGAATGCACCGGCCAGCGTTGCGATCGACGTAGCGGGCAACCTCTATGTAGCCGACTCCGGGAACAACCTGGTTCGCGAGGTGAACGTCAGCACAGGCATTATCTCCACCATGGCGGGCGCGTCGAGTCAGTCGTTTGCCGGAGATGGAGGGCCTGCCACCAGCGCGGGTCTGTACGGCCCGTATACCCTTACCTTCGATGGACTCGGCAACCTGTACATCGCGGACGTCTTTCACATGCGTATCCGGGAAGTGGCCGCAAACGGAGCGGTGCTGGACTTCGACCCGATGCGGATCGGACGCGTCGCCACCGCCCAGCAGGTGACGCTTGAAAACGACGGCAATGCACCCCTGACGGTCAGTGCCGTGCTGCCGGTTTCGCAATCCCAGATCGATGGTCCGACGACGACCTGTCTCAGCGCGCTCACGCTTGCCCCGCTCAGCACATGCGTGGTCGGTGCGGCGTTCGCACCGACAAGCCTGGGAACTCCGGATACCGGCAAGATCTCCGTAACGTCCAATGCGGCCAACTCCCCCGGTGTGCTTGTACTCTCCGGCAATGTTCTCAGTGAGGATCCGTCCACTGTCAGCCTCTCGGCGAGTTCGAGCGCCGTCAATCTCGGCGACACGATCTACTTCACAGTTTCCGTTTCAAGTGTGGGAGTCGTTCCCACAGGCCAGATCACACTGCTCGACGGCGTGAACACAATCGGCACGCAGACGCTTCAGGCGGGCGGGGTCGCCATGTTCAACATCGCTACGCTGACCGGAGGCACGCACACGATCACCGCCTCCTATGTTGGCGATACGAACAACACGTCGGGAGTGTCGTCCCCGCTGACGGTGACCGTGAAGGAGCCGACCGCGGCGACTCAGACGAAACTGGCGACCAGTGCCAGTTCCGCCCTGGCAGGAGTGCCGGTCGTGCTGACGGCGACGGTTGTCCTTGTCAACTCCGGCTCGGGAACCGGCACGCTCGGCGGATCGGTCACCTTTACCGATGGACCCACGATTATCGGCGTAGCAAGCGTCTCCGGTGGCACCGCCAGCATCAGCGTTTCGACGCTCGCCGTCGGCCAGCACACCGTCACGGCCGCGTATGGCGGGACGGCGACCTATGCGTCGAGTTCGTCCGCACCATTGACTCTCGCGGTCGAAGCCGGAACGACCGGCGTGAAGGTTTCCTCGAGTTCCAATCCGTCGCTCGGCGGCGTGCCCGTCGTTCTCACGGCGGCCGCCGCCAGCAACGGGGCGACGCCGACGGGAACCGTGACGTTTGTCGACGGCTCGACGACATTGGGAGTCTCCGTCGTCAACTCGACCGCTGTCGCCACACTCAAAATACCGGCCCTTAGCGTTGGCGCGCACAGTATCGTCGCGATGTACGGCGGCGATGTATCCAATAGCAGCAGCTCTTCCAGCCCCCTGCTGCAGACCGTCAACATCGCCACCACCTCGTCGGTCGTCACCTCATCGCTCAATCCCGCGCCGCAGAGCGGCCCAGTCACCCTGACGGCGACGGTCACGAGCAACGGCGGAATTCCCGGCGGATCGGTTGAGTTCTTCGACGGCAGCGCCAGCCTCGGCATGGGCAAGCTCAACGCGGCCGGAGTGGCGACTCTGACCAGCGCGACGCTGGGGCTTGGCCCGCACTCCATCACGGCGGTCTACAGCGGCGACGCGTTGGATAGCGCGAGCACCTCCGCGGCTCTCGTGCAGACCGTTCAGCCTGCGACCTCAACTGTTGCCTTTAGCTCCGGCGCTAATCCATCGCCGTTCGGTTCGTCGCTGGTGCTCAGCGTTCTGGTGCACGGCACCGGAGCCCGGCCCGTCGGCACGATCACGCTGCAGGATGGAAGCTCCACCCTCGGCGTCCAGTCGCTCGATCCGAATGGCCTGGCCACTTTCTCCATGTCGAACCTGCCCATAGGCATTCACAATCTGGTGGCCCTCTACAGCGGCGACACCGTCCACGCGGCCAACAGCGCGACGCTGACGCAGACCGTGCAGCAGGTTACGACGACGGCACTCGTGTCCTCGGCGCCAAAGGCGATCGCCGGAGCCGCTGTCACCTGGACGGCGGCCGTGGCCGGACTCAGCGGTCAACCTGCTACCGGAACGGTTCAGTTCAAAGACGGATCCACGGTCGTTGCGAGTATCGCGGTCGGCGCGTCGGGCACCGCGGCGTTCAGTTCGTCGACGCTCGCCGTCGGAACGCACCCCATGTCGGCCGCCTACTCGGGCGACCCGCTGGACCAGGCCAGCACATCGACTCCGCTGGTCGAAACCGTGCAGATCGCTACAACCTCGACCGTGTTGACTCCGAGCGCGAATCCCGCATTCACCGGGGCCACTCTGGTCCTGACCGCGACGGTAACCGGCAACGGCGGCGCTCCGGGTGGTTCGATCACCTTCCTGGATGGAACTACCGTCCTGGGCACGGTTCCTCTCTCCGCATCCGGAGTTGCGAGCCTGTCCACGTCCACGTTGACACCGGGCATCCATGCTCTGACGGCAAGCTACAGCGGAGATGCGAACGACTCCACGAGTTCCTCCGCGGCTGTATCCGAGGAGATCGTGCAGCAGACGATGCTGACCCTCACCTCAAGCGCCAACCCTTCGATGTTCCAGGATAACGTCACCTTGACGGTGTCGGTCTCCGGCGGTTTGAGCGCATATCCCGCGACCGGGGCGGTCACCTTGACGGATGGCGGCGCGACGGTCGCTACGGCAAACCTGAACGCCCTCGGCGCCGTCAGCTTCACCCTGACCGCGCCTTCGCTCGGCAACCATACGCTACAGGCGACCTATGCAGGCGATACCCGCAATAGTCCGGCAGCTTCAACTGCCCTTACGCAATCAGTCATCCTGCGCCCAACCACGACCGGCCTCAGGATCTCGGCTGCGGCGTTGTCGGCGGGCCAGCAGGTCACGTTCGCCTCTATCGTGCAGGGCGTAGGACCGCATATTCCGACCGGCACCATCACCTTCGTTTCGGGGACAAATGTCCTGGGTACGGCGAAGCTGGATGCCACCGGGCTGGCGGTCATGACGTTTACACCGCCGCAGGCGACGGACAATGTGATCGCTCAATACCCAGGCGATACTCTCTTCGCCGCGTCCAACTCGGGCGCGACCATCGTCACGGTCGGGCCGCCGGTGGAGTTCACCATGAGCGTCACGCCGGCTTCGGTCTCGATGCAAAGTGGCGCGCACGCCACCCTGACCCTCACGATCGCGTCGGCGACAACCTTCACCGACACCCTGGCGCTCGGATGTGCGGGCCTCCCGGCTTCGGCCACATGCACCTTCAGCCAGGATCAGGTGAAGATAGCCGCCGGAGGTATGCCGCAGACGCTTTCCGTCGTGATCGACACCGGCAATCCTCTGGGTTCTGGCGCATCGGCTAGTCTGTCTCCCGCGCATACCGGCACGACGCTTGCCTGCATCCTGCCCGGCGGACTTCTGCTCTCGCTGCTGCTGCCGGTACGCCGCTTCCGCAGGCAGTTCGTCGCGCTTGCGATGCTGCTCCTGCTCGGCGTCTGCGGCGCACTCTCCGGTTGCGCCAACAGCCTCAATGTCAACAACACCCCTGCCGGCAGCTACAGCTTCCAGATCGTCGGCACCGGCACCACGACCGGCGCCACGCAGTCAGGCGCAGTTTCGCTCACGGTGACCAACTAATGC
>CAXTMK010000010.1:29101-44219 GCA_964245315.1 uncultured Acidobacteriaceae bacterium
GATTGCGCTGCTGGCAGCGGCCGCTCCCCGGCAGGCGGCAGCGCAGGCTGAGCCGACGGCTCGCGGTCCCGGCTCTTATACCCAGATCGGAATTACCGGTTCTCTTTACCAGAGTGACTACGGCAAGCAGCAGCTCGGAGGCGTGTCCGGTTTCGTCGACGCCAATCTTTATCGCAGGACGGGAGTCGAGGCAGAGGCCCGACTCTCCCGCTTCAACCAAAGCGAGGGCACGCACAACAGCACGTATCTTGTGGGTCCGCGCGTGGTGCTGCTGCGTGGAGATCTGCGGCCCTACACTAAGCTGCTCGTTGGCAGAGGCGAGTTCTACTTCCCGTTCGGATACGCCAAAGGAAGCTACTTCGTGGTGGCTCCGGGCTTCGGCGTCGACTGGCGTGTGAGGCGCGGGCGGCTGACGATCCGCCTTGCAGATGTTGAATTTCAGCGATGGCCCGGATTTACCTTCGGCGAGATCAAGCCTTATGGCATCAGTTCGGGCATAGCATTGCGCGTGTTCTAGCCTCCGATCCGTGGTAATACCGCGAAAGTGGTACCACAAAGTACCGCAAGAAACCAGCCTTCTGCTGCATACTCGAAAAAGAGTGTTTTGTTACCCGAGTACCGCTCAAGGAGATCGTAAATGTCTCGCACCTTCCATGTATTGACCGAGTCGGAGCCGTTCACAAAGAGCTATGGCGGAGTTCTGGCCCGGTGGGTCGCCAACGTTCTGCAGACGGATAACGACGCGATCATCCTGGCGCCATGCGCCGACGACAGCTGGCAGTTCAGCCGCGCTCGCGTCCGCACCGTGAAGGGTCTTTCCGCGTACAAGAGCTTCTACGAAGCCGGCGGCTACGTCCTGCCCTGGGCCATCAATACAACGCTCCTGCGCAGAGTGTTCGAAGACACGCTGCACGATCTGCAGGCGGGCGATACCGTGTGGATTCACAATCGGCCCGAGTTCGCCCTGGCGCTCGCCCCGTTTATCAAAAGCAGAGCAGCACGACTTTTTCTCCACCTGCACAACTCGCACCTGGTGCAGTGGTCGGAACGAGTTACGCGGGCATTCAAGGCGGATTGCTACGTCTTCAGCAGCCGCTCCCTGGAAAGCGAGGCCCTGCAGAAGTTCCCCGGGCTGGGAAATACCGAGGTGTTGCCCAGCGGACCCGATCCGCGAGCCTTCTATCCACCCACGGAAGCCCCCGGCAACGCTCTGCTGCGCACCATCGTTTTCTCGGCGCGCACGGCGCCTGAGGAGGATGTCCTCCTGTTTCTCGATGCGATGGCGATGCTCTCCGAGCTGCACATACCCGTACGCGGGGTCGTGGTGGGAGGAGCCAACTTCGGCGACAGGGAACCGACTACTTATCTCCAGGAACTGCGCCAGCGCGCGCCGGCGAACGTATCGTTCGAGGCGTTCGTCTCAGCGGAGGCGCTGGGCAGATTGCTTCGCCATGCGGATGTCTTCTGCATGCCTCCATGCTGGCACGAACCGATCAGCCCGCATGTGCTGGAAGCCCTGGCCTGCGCTCTGCCGGTCGTGGCGGTCGAGAGCGGCGGACTGCCTGAGGTACTCGCCGAGACCGGAGGGATCCTCGTCTCGCCGTATTCAGCCACCCACCTTGCCGAGGCGCTTCACTTCGTCGCAACCGACAGCGTGACACGTTTGAACATGGCTCAGGCCGCCTATAAGGCTTATACGCAGAACTTCATGTGGGCGACCGTTCGTTACGGTTATGCCCGTGTCCTGGCCTCGAAAACCGCGCACCCGACGCAAATACGCCTGGCTTCTTCGCCCGTAACTGCATAGCGCCTTCGGTCCAATAATCGGCACAAATTTCGCCAATGTCCCATCTGCACGTCCAGCGCGGTACCAATCAGTACCAAAAGAGGAGAAAAACATGCTGAAGTTTTCACTCGTTATCGCAACCCTTGGAAGGACGACGGAACTTGATTTCCTGTTCGACTCACTTGCATCCCAGGGCTATCCCGGCCTCGAGTGCATTGTTGTGGACCAGAATCTCGATTCCAGGGTCGAGAGGATTGTCGATCGCTGGAACTCCAGCCTGAACATCGTCCGCGTCACATCCACGCCCGGGCTTTCGCATGCACGCAACGTCGGTCTCAGCTATGCGACGGGCGACCTTGTCGCGTTTCCGGATGACGACTGCTGGTACAGCGAATCGCTGCTCGCCAACGTATCGGCCTGGTTCGAGAACAACACGAAGCACAGCGTGCTGACCGTCGGCGCCCAGGATCACGATGGCGTGGCGAGCGGCAATCGCTGGATCCAGGACCGGTGCGAGATCAGACCCGGCAACGCCTTTCGCACGACCTTCTCTTCGACGATCTTTGTGCGCCGCAACCGGATTACCGAGAGCGTACAGTTCAACGAATCCCTGGGCGTCGGCTCGGGAACTCGGTACGCCTGTGGAGAGGAAACGGACTACGTCCTCAACATCCTGCGCGCCGGAGCCCGTGGCTACTTCGATCGCTCGTTGCATATCGGGCATCCCAAGCGCGACATGCTCAGCGGGTCCATCGATGGGCGTCGCGCGACCGGTTACGGGCGCGGCATGGGCCATGTCCTGCAGACGCACTCGCAGACTCTTCTTCTCGCGGGCTTTCTCGCCTACGACCTGATCCGCGCCTCGATGGTGGCTGCCAGGGGCGACACCGGCTCCGCCGAGCTGTGCCTGCGCCATGCCTGGGGGATCGCGACCGGATACATGGGCGATATCGTAGCTCCGCTCTCGCCCGAGTCAGCCCTGCACAGCCTGCACCCGGCACGCCTGATCGGCTTTCTGGACAGGCTGATCGCGGAGCCCACCCAAAACCTCAGCCGCTGAGCACGTTTCTACGGCGAAAAGCAGATTCCTGACGGAAAGACAAACGAAGCAAATGTTTGTCATCCCGTTGCGGATCTGCTTTCTTGCTGCGGCAATCTTTCTTGACAACGCATAACCGCATGGTTATGGTTTAGCTGTGAAGCCGGTCGATCCCAATCCCGTGTTCCGGGCTCTCGCCGATCCCACGCGCAGGGCGATCTTCGAGGAGTTGACGCGGGCGGGCGAACAGACCGTCCACGCGCTGACGCGCTATGCCGGCGTGTCGCAGCCGGCGGTTTCCAAGCACCTTACCGTGCTGAAGCGCGCCAGGCTGGTGCGAAATCGTCGCGCGGGCCGCGAGACGCACTATCGCGCACGGCCCGAGGCGCTGGCGCCGATGGTGGACTGGCTTCGTCTGTATGGGGACTTCTGGCGCGACCGGTTCGACAAACTTGAATCACTTCTGGGAAGGATGGAGCCATGAGCAATGCATCTGACAGCACTCGTTCCGTTGTAATCGAGCGCATATTTCCTCATCCGCCGGAGAAGGTATGGCGTGCGCTTACGGAAAGCCCGCTGCTCGCGCAATGGTTGCTGAACAACGACTTCGAACCGGAAGCCGGGCGCAGGTTCCAGTTTCGCGCCGAACCCGTGCCGAACTGGAACGGGATCATCGACTGCGAGGGGCTGGTGGTCGAGCCGATGAAACAACTTTCCTATAGCTGGGGCTCGCTGGGGCTTGAATCGGTTGTGCTCTGGACGCTGACTCTGGCTGAAGGCGGCACGCACCTTCGCATGGAGCATTCCGGCTTCCGCGCGGATCAGGAGGCTGCCTACAAGGGCGCGACGTACGGGTGGCAGAAGTTCATCATTGCTCTGGAACGGGTGCTTGGTCAGGAGGCAGCATGAAGAGTTCAAAGGTACTGTTCTGGGTATTTACCGTGCTGTTCGCGCTGCAGATGGGCTTCACCGCTTATGCCCAGTTGAAGCTTCCGCAGGTGGCCGCGGCCTTCGCTCACATGGGCTTCCCGGCTTACTTCGGCGTGGAGCTTTCCTGGGCCAAGTTCGCGGGCATCGCGGCGCTGCTGTTGCCGATGGTCCCGGCGCGGGTGAAGGAGTGGGCTTACGCCGGCTTCGCCATCACGCTCGTCTCAGCCCTGGTCGCCCACGTCGCGGTCGGCGACGGCCCGAATGCGTGGGGTTGGGCAGCCGGAACGGGCGGGCTCTGGGCGCTGTCGTACTTCTTCTGGAGGCGGATGCAGACTACGCAGGGCGAACGTCTGAGCACAGGCGGCAATGGCCAGAATGCAGTGGAATTCGGTACCTTATCTGCATGAGCCTATCGATAAAGGCATTTTGGTTTTCTGTATTGTTCGTCGTTCTAATAGCGTTTCATCGTGGCGCAGCCCAGGGAGCGACGGCTGTGACGGGACTTCCGGATTACTCCAGGACGGAGAACTGGGTCTGCCGCCCAGGGTCGGAAGACGTCTGCACCACCGGGCTGGATGCGGCCGTTGTCTACGCCGATGGACGCAAGGTTCCGCAGAAGTTTAAGCCGACCACGAACCCGCCCATCGACTGCTTCTATGTCTATCCGACAGTCTCGCAGGAGCAGACGCAGTATTCCGACATGGCCGACAGCCCGGAGGTTCAGCAGGTAACGAAGGCGCAGGCCGGCCGGCTGAGCGCGCGCTGCCGTGTCTTCGCGCCCATTTACCGGCAGACGACTCTCTATTCCCTGCGGCAGAGCTTCACCGGCGCCGGCGCCATGGATTTCAACCGGCCGCTGCTGGATGTGCAGGCTGCCTGGTCCTACTATCTGGAGCACGACAACAAGGGCAGAGGCGTGGTGCTGGTCGGGCACAGCCAGGGCACCATCCTGCTGCAAAGCCTGATCGCCAGGTCGATCGATGGAACACCCGCGCAGGCCCTTCTGGTCTCCGCGTTTCTGGCGGGCGATCCTTCACTCGGCGTTCCGCCAGGCAAGGCTGTGGGAGGGACGTTCGCTCATATTCCGGTCTGCGCAGCGGCGGCACAGACGGGTTGCGTGTATGTGTGGGGAACATACCTTGCCGATGATGCGTCCGATGGTAAGGTCTTCGGCCGAGCGCGGCACGATGGGCTGACGAGCGCCTGCGTCAATCCGGCGGCTCCGGCAGGCGGGTCGGGTGTGCTGAAGTTCTATCACGAAAAGGCGCCGACGGCTCCCGCGAGCGATCCGCCGTGGGTTGAATCTGTGGATGAGATTTCAGGCGCGTGCAAAGTCGACGACCAGGGAGATGCCTTCCGCGTGACGGTCGATGCAGGCCCGGCCGCGGAGTACTATCGTGCGTTGTTGAAGCGGTCGGAGTTTCGCGCGGGGTGGGGTCTGCATGTTCGCGATGTCGGCCTGGTGCAGGGAAACATGCTGGATGTTCTCGACGCGGAGATTGCGGCCTGGCCGAAGCCGCATTGATTACTTCTTACCCACTTCCAATTGCACCGGCCGCGCGATGGAGTTCACATCCGGGTCGTAATACTCGTAGACCTTCGACGCGAACGTCTTTGCTCGGATGGGATACTTCGCTCGCAGGCGATAGGTGAACGTCACGGTTTGGTTGGGCGAGAGCGCGTCGAAGTACAGGATCGCCTGCGTCGCGGTAAGGCTGAACTTCTCCAAAGCGCCCGGCTGGTTGCCTTTACTGTGCTCTTGCAGCGTCTGCAAGTCTTCGCTCAGCAGATCGAAGCCCGGCGGAATGCCCAGGTCGACCATAATCATGTTCGCCGTTTTGGTCAGATTGTTGCGCACTGTGACCTTCGCCGTTGCGATATCATCCTGCGCCAAAGTGGTACGGTCGTAGGCTACATCGATCGAGAGCGGCTCTCCGGCCGGCTTCTGTTCCCACGGCGTGAACGTCCTGCCGACGATCTGGTACGCCAGGCCGCCGGTGCCTTTGAACTTCAACTGCACCGCATTCGCGCTCTGGGCGTCGATGCCCTTGAAGACGAACTGATGCAGCAGGTCGTTGTTCTCAGGGGTCAGGCGCAGCGTCTCGACGGTCTTGCCGTTGAGCACGACCTCCAGGTTGCCGCGCACGTCGGACGTGCCCCGCTCCGACGCCAGCAGCAGCGCGCGCAAAGCCATGATGGTCGCCTGCGTCGTACCCCAGTTGCCGCCGGCCTGCTTCTTCGATGAGATAAAGCTCAGCGCCTTGCGCACCGTCTCCGACGCCTCGCCCCACTTCAGCAGCGCCTGCACGGCGAGTCCGGTCGTCTCCACCGCGGCGCTCGACCCGGTGGAGTAGACGCCGGTCTCTTCTGCGTTCCACGATATGTCATTGCCTTTCTCCGTGCGCGCGTCGATGAGCGCCTGCATGGCGCGCCGCGTGAACTCACGATCCTTGCCGTAGTCGGCGGCGAAGTTTGCGACGATCGCCAGCGTATAGACATCCGCGTGCGAGCTTTTCTGCGAATCGATAAAGCTCTTCGCCTTCTCGATGGCCGGTCCCTTGTAGCCGATGTTCGCAAGCGACCACGCAAGGTACGCTGTATTTCGCAGCACATTGTTGTTGTAGCGATTGGTCGCGCCCTCATTGATGAACGACGTATCCGGCTTCCAGCTTCCATCCGGCTGTTGCTGCCGCGCAAGCCAGTTCGCGGTTCTCTGGATGAGCCTGGGATCGACCTCGGAGACCTTCGCCATATCGTTGAACTCCATCAACCCATATGCGGTCAGAATCTTGTTGGCGGGCGCCTGTCCGAACCACGAGAAGCCTCCACCCGGAACCTCGAACGTCAGCAAACGCTGATATCCATTGGCGATATAGCCTTCAGCCTTCGCGTGGACCTCCGGCGTCAGCTTCTTCGTGCGCTTCATGTAGTCGAGCGCCAAGACGTTCGGATAAGTGCTCGATGAGGTCTGCTCGAAGCATCCGCTCGGCATCCGCAGAATGCTGTCCATGCCCTCGATCACCTGGCTCAAGGGTCCGGGATAGAGCCGCACCAGCACGCTGCTCGAATCCGGGATTGCCGCGGCAGGGAAGTGAAGCTCCTGCTCGACTGATTTCTCCATTCGGCCGTTGAAGACCAGATCCTGCTCACGTCCGTTCGGCACCACTTCAATCTCACGCACGACGATGTCGCGCCGGGCGCCCCCATCCATCTGCGCTGCGAGCGTCAGCTTGAACTTGCCGATGCGATTGGCGCGAAGAGTGAAGTCCGAGCCGCCGACTCTTCCTGATTCCACCGCAACCGTCTTCTCCGCGCTGTCGTTCTCGAGCGAGTACCACGGGTCTTTCTCTTGCTCCATCTTCAAATGCACATCGCCGCGTTTGCCCGCGTAGTTGTAGACGGCCACGGGAATCGAGACCCGGTCGCCCTGGGTCAGCGTCACGGGCAGGTCGAGATCGACGAAGAAATCCTGGAAGACCTTCATGCTCGACGTGCTGGTGCCGATCGCCCCGGCCTGCGTCGACGCCACCATCGCCATGCGCCAGGTAGTGATGGAGTCGGCGACCGGGATCGAGATGCTGGCGTTGCCTTTGCCGTCGGTGATGATCTCGGGATTGATATAAAGGGCTTCCGGAAAGTAGGAACGCACATGCGGAGCGTTGGCTTGCTTGGGGGATGACGTCTTCAAAATATTCGACTCCGTGTCGTCCGCCGCGAACGCATCCAGATCCCTCCCCGTCAGGACCGTGGCCGCGGCATTCATCGCGCCGTCCACCGCAACGGCCGCATTCTCTGCCATGAGCATAGGCATCGGAGCGGCTACAGCCATTCCTCGGGCCATAGCCGTGGGGCGGCCTCCAATCCCTCCCAAAACCCCGTTCATCGCGTTGACCTGGACCGTCACGGTCTCCGTCTCTGCTCCGACTATCAGCCTTGCCGTGACGACGGCCCGGTCGCGAGGCTCCAACGATAGATCGCGCGCCGCCACCTCGAATCCCGAAGCAGTGACTTGCGCCTGATAACGCCCCGCCGGCAGCCCCGACAAGGTGAACTCACCCGTTCCGTTTGAATGCGCCGTGCGCGTGCTGTTTGCGTCGATGCGGTGCAGCGTAATCGTCGCGCCGGGAATGATGGCGCCGGTAGGGTCGACCACCTTTCCGATGATCGCGGCATCTCCCGTCACCGGTCCACGTTCGTGTTCAATCTCAATATTGATAGCTCCGGCAGTGTGCCCAGGCGCACTCACTACGTTGCCGGTTCGGTCTTCGAGGTAGACAGAGAGATCGTCTGAGGTATCGAACTTGTGGTCCGGCCCGGCACTGCGAACGCGGTAGTAGCGAACCTTACTCTGCGCGAAGGTCTGCTCGATGCGCAGCCGCGTGCCCCACGCATCGCGCCCGCGTGCGGCGTCCGCGAGCGTCAGGTCGTCGAACAGCTTCGGCAGCTTGCCGCCGGAGGGCTTGCCGTCCATCTGCTTATTAACCTCGCCGGCAAGTTCGCGCACCCGATTGACGAAGACCGTGTCGTAGCGATTGCGATACTCCATGTATTTGTCCTGCGGCAGGCTGCGCCCGAACTCCGTGTCGAGCTTCGCTGGATTCGTCATCTCGGTGGCGGAGAACAGCGCACGCGCGGCCAGATCGCGGCTCTGGTCGCCGGAGCTTATGGGATCGATGACGCCGGGCATGGAGAGCGAGTGGATCTCATAACGGGGCTGCATCACCTCCTGCTCCAGATAAAAGAAGCCTTTGGCGAAGCCGGGCTGCTTTTCCGCCAGCGCGAAGACCGCCTCGTCGACGATCTGCAGTCCCAGCGCCGCGCTCACGCCCTGCCCGCGCGCATTGGTCACATGGAAGTCGATGCGGGCTTCGCCGCCGGGCTTGTAGACCGCCGCGTCGGTGGCCGTCTCGATCTTCAACTCGTCCGCCGGCTGCACGAAGACCAGGCGATGGTCGGCCACGGGCTGCGCGTTGCGGCCGAAGAGATAGGCATCGATATCGAGCGTTCCGGCCATGTCCGGCGTCACCGGCAGGTTGAGATCGGCTTCGCCGCCGCTAAGGTCGAGGTCGCGCGTAAGGATCGTCTGACCGTTCTTGACCACGTCGATATACGCAGTGCCGCCCGCACGGGTCGAGAGCACCTTCAACTGCAGCTTGTCGGCGGCCTTGACCACGCCGCGGCTGGTGCGCAGCAGGATCTGGTCGTCGCCGCCGCGCGTCTGCAGCGGCACGGTGGTTACCACGCGATTGCCGCGATGGTCGTCGGCCACAACCGGCAAGGAACCAAGCCCGCTACCGGGATTGAAGCGAATAACCGCGACGCCGCTGCTGTCTGTCGTGACCTGCACATCCATGCCGTTGGGAAGATGCACCGACACCGCGCAAGCGCCCGCAGGTGTGCCGTCTGGATAGGAGGTCAGCAGAAAGACCTGGTTCTCGATGCGCGGCGCCAGCGTCCCGCCCTCGGGCACCGCCTGAACCAGCATCGGCGACTCGCTGATGGTGATCGGCTCGCCGCGCGTCTCGGCATGGTTGGCCGAATCGGTGACCGTCGCCTCGACCAGCGCACGCGCCGCGCCCTGGCTGAGCGGACGCCCCGCGAAATAGGAGGGCAGCCTCAGGTCGAAGTGGAAGACGCCCTGGTCGTCCGTCTTGCCGGTTGCGGACGCGGCCTGGAAGATCGCAACATCCATGGCCGATGCCTTGACCGTGATGCCCGCGCGGTCCACTGGTTTGCCGAAGAAGTAGTTCGCCCGCACCGTGCCGGTTACATGGTCTCCAGGCTTGTAGAAGCGCTGCGGCTTGTTGTCCCTGGCGGCGAACTCGACCGCGACTTTGAACTTCGGCAGAACATATCGCTCGACGTTGAGCGCGACCTCCGCGGTGTTCGAAGGCGCCTCCGGATCGCCCATCAGAGCGCGCAGATGATAGGTGCCGAGGTTCACCTCGTCGGCCAGCGAGAACTCGGCCGAAGCTATGCCGAACTGATCCGTCTCGGTCGCCTTTTTAAAGACCTTGTTCCCGCGCGAGTCTTCTACCTCAAACAGCAGCTTGCGGTTGCCGTCGGCCTTCATCCCCGCGCGGTCAAGCGCGAGCGCACGCACATGGATCGTCTGTCCGGGCTGATAGATCGGCTTATCCGTCGTCATCAGGATCGATGCCTTCTCCTTAAGCTCGATCGGCTGTGTGAACTCGGCCGAACCGATGGGCGTATCAGCCACAGTGCGCATCTGGAAGTGGCCGGCCAGTCCGGCGGGCAGATGAAACTGCGCCTCCAGCGTGCCGCTGCGGTTGAGCGAACCGGTGAAGAGCTGCTGTGGCTTCTGGTCTTGCCCGAGCAACTCGATGCGCACCGTGCCGGTCTCGGCAACGTCGTTATGGTTCGCATCCGCGACGATGACGCGCAGCGCCGCAGCGCTTCCGGCGAGGTACTCGGTCTGCCCGACAATGTGTACCACGGGCCTCCGCAGTATCTGCGAGATGGACTCGATGCCCTCTATCGGAGCTATGCCGCCGCCGGTCTGCACGAAGCGGTAGCGCAGCCGCTGCCAGATGATTTCGTCGAACGGTATCGCCTTCTCGGGCACGATGACGACCGGCCAGGCGCCGTCGCCCCTGGCGATGTCCACCGTGCGTTCCACGCGTCCCAGCACCTTGTCCTCAGGGTCGAGCAGCTCCGCCACCAGCCTGCCCGAGGCTTTGCTCTCCGAGTGGTAGGGAATCGCCAGCGCAAGATTTCCGTGCGTGTACGTGGCTGCCGCCTGCTGCGCTGGAATGTGCGTGAAAAGCGGGATCGCGGCATTCGCAAATACGATGAGGGCAACCAACGCCGGAAGGCAGAGCCACAACGAAAAACGGCGGATGCGCATACAGGTTCTCCTTGTGGGCTGTCGCGTATAGACGCAGACTTCCCATTACGAGCGTAGAACGCAGCGCTCGCTGGAACTTGCACAAGATTTTTTGCGTGGCCTGGGTGAGTCAGGACTTCTTCTTTGAGGCTTTCAACTTGCCGGAGCTGTTCAGCGTGACCGCCTCGCGAATGAGTTCCCTGAACGCGGCTTCGTCGACTTTTTCTCCTTCGCGTATGTCGATCGCCCGTCGTACATTTCCGTCCATACTTGAGTTGAAGAGACGGCTCGGATCCTGCAAAGACGCACCCTTGGCGAAAGTCAGCTTCACGACCTGCTTGTACGATTCGCCCGTACAGAGGATGCCGTCGTGCGACCACACCGGGACGCCTCGCCACTTCCATTCTTCGATGGCGCCGGGGTCGGCTTCCAGGATGAGCCTGCGCATTCTGGCAAGCGTTTCGCCGCGCCAGTCGTTTAGTTCGACGATTCTCTTCGAGATAAGCTCCGTTGCCGATGGTCCTTCGCTCGCGTTCGACTTTTTCATGGTCTTAGCCTCGAATTTTTTCATGGTCTCAGCCTCGAAGCATTATTCCATTCCTGCAAACGACGGTTCAAGACAGGAAGTCAGTCGACGGAAAATTAAGGCTGGCAAGAACGATCTACAGGGAGCGCAGGCGCTCCAGCACAGCCGGGCTTGGCGCGGAGTTCTCCAATGCCTCACGCGCGGTCTCATTACCCTCCGCTATCAGCGAGAACAAGAACTCGATCGCCGCATCCTGCCGCGTCAGCGCCAGCGCCGACAGCAGCGTGGCGCGGAAGTCCGCGTCGCGAGTCCGCTTATAGGTCGATTGCAGCAGCTTAGCGGCGGCTTCGGTGCGCGTCTCGGCTATCGCGAACGCGGCTTCGGCTGCGGCTTCGTCCGGCTCGTCGCGCGAGCCGGCCTTCGGGCTCTGCATAAACTTCGCGGCCCACGGAATCGCGCTCGGTCCCTCCAGCCGCAGCACGCCGGAGTAGCACGCGCCCAGCAGCTCCGGCTCGTCCGACGCCAGCTCCGCGCGCAGCCGCAACAGCAGCATGGAGGCCTCGGTGCCGATCTGTTCGACCGCGCGAGCGGTGTTGACCCGAACCGGCAGCTCCTTATCCGCGAACAGCGGCAGCAGATGGGTCAGCACCTGCGCGTTCGACAGCGTGCGGCACTGCACCAGGCCCATCGCGCAGATGCCGCGCAGCGCAGTCGCCGCGTCCGACGCGAAGCCCGGTTGAAAGATGCGCATCCCGGTGAGGAAGAACTCTGGCTCCTGATACTCGAGCGTCGCGAGCGCCTGCGCGATAGCTTCTTTCGCCCAGCACTGCGGGTCGGACTTGTTCGGATCGTCGACGAAGCGGCCAAAGACAGTCACGAGATCGTCGATCAGCGCGCGTTGACTCTGTGCGGCGATCAGCTTGGCGGCCCTGGCGACGATGAAGTTGTTTTTGTTCGTCAGCGCCTTGCGCAGCGGACCCAGCGTCGCGGCGGGATCGGCGTCGCGCAGCGATTCCAGTTGGGCAAGTTCGGCGTCGAAGCCTCGGGCGGCAGCCATAGAATAAAGATAGCGAAACCGGAACGGCCTCGCACGTTTGAATGCGAGGCCCCGGGCCGGTAGGTCCTGCGACTAACGCTTACGGCGGCGCAACGCTCCGGCCAGTCCAGCGATGCCGGTGCCCAGCAGCACCAGGCTGGAGGGCTCTGGAGTTGTGGAGACGGGCGTAGATGCTACGGGCGTAACGGCCACATTGCCCACATAGATATACACAGGTGCGTCATCGTAGACGAAGTTCAGGGTATCGGACCCCTTGCCTATGAACGAAAGAGTTTCGCTTGTACCACCGGTTGCAGTTGTGTCCGCAAGATCGGTAAGGGTCTGGAGCGTGTTGCCGGTCACTGAGGTGATCAGGCTGTTGGGAGTCGCGCCGTCGCCTATGACCACAAAGCTTAGGGTATACGCCTGTCCCGAGACATCGGTAAACGCCTGGAAGAGATCTCCAGTGTCCTCACTGTCTGTGGTCAACGCAGCCGCGAAGGAACCCGGATAGCCTGCGACGTAGACTTCATTGGAGTCTCCTGACAGGCTCCAGCCGGTAAGGTCGCCAGTGGCAAAGTTGCCATTGACGATCAGGGGCGATGCAAAGGCAGAGGCGGACACACAGAGTGCAAGTGCGCAGGCAAACAGTGAGTGTTTCGCGAACAGGGTCAAGAGGAACTCCTTCGATTTTCTTTCCCGGGGTATCCTTGATACTAATCTCTTGGTCCGGTCCTGCGAACGGGAACAGAGAAAATCCGCGCTTTCATATCCAGCCCAGTCAGGCCAGCCGCCATGTAGCAGGCATATTTTCGCCACGGTGAATGCTTAGAAGCCGTAGTTCTTCTTCCGCAATGCACTTTTATAGCTGTCGCGGGCGCGCTTGGCGGCGCGTTCCGCATCGTGGACCGTCAAGCCGGCGGCATCCCACTTCTCCATCTCGACCATCGAGTGATCGTCGTTGGCCAGCGCTTCTTCGGCCTTGATCGCCGACACCCATGCCTCTACCGCTTGCTTGTATTCGCTGAGGAGCAGATCGAAGTCTTCCATAGACGCAGCTTAGAACCTCGCGGTTGACATAAGGCGAATTCCTGCGTGATTCACGAAAAATTGTTCGGGATTTCCAGGTGCTTCATCCGCGCGTAGAGCGCCTTCAGCTGGCGCACGCCCTCTTCGGCCTCGCGCCGGTCCGGCGTCTCGCTCGGATCGTTCCATCCGCTCGCCTCGCCCTTTTCACTCAACTGCACAACGACACCGTCGCGCCGCGAGAGTACGCCCAGGTTGTCGATATACAGGCCGTAGCTCGCCTCCACCTGCGGGATCAGCCACGCGATCTGTCCGCGCACCGGCGTCAGCGAGTTGTCGCCGAACAGCGCCTTCGCGGCGTAGCCTGTCGAATGCAGAATCACCGGCTGCGGAAGCTCCGCGAACTCCGCCGGCGAGTGAAATTCATGCGTGACGATCTTGCCGCCGTTCCGCAGAAACTCCTCGGTCAGCTGATGTGAGTAGGCGGTGATGTTGAACATCATCTCCGAGCGGCGGCGCGCCCACTGCGTAGGAAACGGATGCGAGCCCGGCGGCAGATCCTCAGTCCGCGGCGTGAAATCCGGCACACTGCCGCGATAGTTCACGAAGCCGATCGGGTCCGCGTCGATCTTCTGCTGCTCCGCCACGGCCGGGTGCGCGTCGGAGAGATAGTAGCGGTCGTTGAATTCGACCGGCGACCCGGGCAGGCCGAGGAAGCTTTGATAGTAGCGCCATGATGTCCGCGCCATCTTCTCCCATTGCGCGTGGAAGGCCGCGGGCGCGTCCTTCTTCAGCGCGACGCGGGAAAACGGCGTCCACGAGCCGGTGGCGTTGAAGCTGCGCGAAGCCACATGGCCTGCCCTGGCGTAGATCGTAACCGTGCGAGCGCCCGCGCGCTGCGCCAGGATCGCCGACGTAAGCCCCAGCGCGCCGCACCCGATGACAGCGATATCCGTGCTCGATGGATCGCGTCCGGCGAGCGCGACTTCGAGCGCCGCCGTACCCGAACCCCACGACAGCGACCAACCTGAGCCGCCGTGGCCGTAGTTATGCACGATCAATTTATCGCCGACACGCTCCGCCTCGATGCGCGGGCCGATGGCGCGAAACGGCCGCGTGCATACGGTGATCTTGAATATGCGATCGAAGCCCGTGCGAACAGGCGCGAGCGGCCGAACGGCTTCGTGAAGATCGAGGGTATGCAAGGCGCTAATACCGGGGTACCGCGGGGTCAATCGCACGCGACCACTGATCGATGCCGCCGGAGAGCGATTGCGCCTGCTCGAAGCCTTGTCCGCGCAGCCACATGGCAACCGACAGCGAACGCGCGCCGTGGTGGCACATCACGACGACCGGCTCGTCGGGATCGAGTTCGGTGTGGGCGCGCGCGGTGATCTCGCCCAGCGGAATCAGCTTGGCGCCGGCGATCGAGGCCGTCTCCACCTCCCACGGCTCGCGCACATCGAGCAGCACGGGCGGCTTGTCCGCGGAGCGGAGCTTCAGGTACGACTCAGGGGTCAGTTCAGGATCGAGCATAACCATAGGATAAATCAGCGGCGTGCGATTGCTCCCCTCTGTCTCCCATCCACCGCGCCTTTGTCTTTCGCAGCAGTGGGTTTACGTCAAGCTGCCGCCCCGTGGCAGGCCTTGTACTTCTTTCCCGAACCGCACGGGCACTTGTCGTTCCGCCCAACCTTCTGACCCGACTGACGCGGCGCGGTAGCCGTGACCGTGGCTGCTGCGCCGGCCTGACGCGACATCTCCAGCTCGCGTGCCTTCTTCTTCTGGAACTCGCGCTCGAGCGCATCGATGGTGGTGGGGGGGGCGCGGGTTGGGATAACCGGCGGCGTGGGCTGCGAGGCGGCGGCGGAGGAAAGCTGCTGGCGTGCGCGGGCGGATGCAAGCTCGGGCTGAGGCTGCTGCAGCTG
>CAXTMK010000010.1:44229-58934 GCA_964245315.1 uncultured Acidobacteriaceae bacterium
CCTTCTTCTTCTGGAACTCGCGCTCCAGCGCATCGATGGTCGTTGAAGGAGCGCGCGTCGGCACCACGGGAGCCGGTGCGGGCGCAGGCAGTTCCGCGGGCGCCGCCTGCCGTTGCTGGAGCGCGGCCTGCTGCATCGCCTGCTGCTGAAGCGCCGCCAGCTGTGCCTGCTGCTGCATCGCCTGCGCCACCGCCAGCTGCTCCGGCGTCTCGATCGGCATGCCGTCAGGGCCGATGATCTGCATGCGGAAGAGATGCCGCGCGGTATCTTCCTGGAAGCGCAGCATCATCGCCTCGAACATGTCGAACGATTCTTTCTTGTAGGCAACGAGGGGATCCTGCTGGGCGTAGCTGCGCAGCCCGATGCCCTCCTTGAGGTGGTCCATTGCGAGCAGGTGGTCCTTCCACAGGCCGTCGAGCACGGACAGCATCACGACGCGCTCGTGATAGCGCATCGCCTGCGGGCCGAGGATGTCTTCCTTGATCTGATAGCGCGCGCCGAGCTGCTTGAAGATGGTCTCGCCGAGGTCGTGACGGTTGATGGTCGAGAGATCGATCGCGAATGCGCCGGGACCGGACCCCACCTCAGACGTTAGAGCCGGCTGAGATGGGGCAACCGAAGCATTCGTGAACCGCGCGCCGAAGACGTCGTAAATCGCCTCGAAGATCTGCTCGCTCTTCCAGTCGTCGGGGTTCGCCTTTTCCGGTGCGAACTCGTCCATGATGTTGGACAGAATCGTCGACGTGTAGTCCTCGGTGATGAGCTGCTTCTGGTCGACGCCTTCCATCAGCTGGCGGCGCAGGCCATACACGGCCTCGCGCTGCTTGTTCATCACGTCGTCGTATTCGAGCACATGTTTGCGCGACTCGAAGTTCTGCGTTTCGACCGCCTTCTGCGCGGCTTCGATCCGCTTCGAAATCATCGGCGACTCGATCGGCATGCCTTCTTCCATGCCCAGCCGCTGCAGCAGGCCTGAGACCCACTCACGCGCAAAGATGCGCATCAGGTCGTCTTCGAGCGAGAGATAGAAGCGCGATGCGCCGGGGTCGCCCTGACGTCCCGCGCGTCCGCGCAGCTGGTTGTCGACGCGCCGCGACTCGTGCCGCTCCGTGCCGAGGATGTGCAATCCACCGGCCGCAACCACCGCATCATGCTCTTCCCTGGCGGCGGCTTCGTGCGAGGCCACGGCCGCGTCCCACGCCTCCTGCGTGGTCTCGAACTCCTGCGAGTTGTAATAGAAGCGCAGCATGCCGGGACCGGCATTGGGATCGATCGCGCCCTCCGCGGCCGAGACCGCCCGCGCCGCCTGCTTGCGTACGATATCCTGCCGAGCCATAAAATCCGGATTGCCGCCCAGCAGGATGTCCGTGCCGCGTCCGGCCATGTTGGTCGCAATCGTCACCATGCCCAGACGCCCGGCCTGCGCGACGATCTCCGCTTCCTTCTCGTGGAACTTGGCGTTCAGCACGACGTGGCGCACCCCCTTGCGCTTCAGGATGTCGGAGAGCAGCTCCGACTTCTCGATGCTCGTGGTGCCCACCAGCACGGGCTGTTTTTCCGCGTGCAGACGCGTGATCTCGTCGGCCACGGCGAAGTATTTTTCCTTGGTCGTGCGGAAGACGACGTCGGGATATTCGATGCGCTGCATCTTGCGATTGGTGGGCGTGACGACGATGTCGAGCTTGTAGATCTTGTCGAACTCGGTCGCTTCGGTCTCGGCCGTGCCGGTCATGCCGGAGAGCTTCTTATACAGCCGGAAGTAGTTCTGGAAGGTAATCGTCGCAAGCGTCTGGTCTTCCTTGCGGATGCTGACGCCCTCCTTGGCTTCGACCGCCTGGTGCAGGCCATCGGACCAGCGGCGGCCGGGCATCAGGCGCCCGGTGAACTCGTCGACGATGATGACCTCGCCGCCCTTTACCACGTACTCCACATCGCGCTTGTAGAGGTGGTGCGCCTTGATGGCGACCTCGACGTGATGCTTCAGGTCCCAGTTCTCGGGGTCGGCGATGTTGCCTATGCCGAGCAGCCCTTCGATCTTCTCCCAGCCCTCGTCGGTGACGGTGATGGCGCGCGCCTTCTCGTCGATCACGAAGTCGCCCGACCAGGTCTTCGTCTCGACCGTCTCGATCAGTTCGCCCAGTTCGAGCGATGGAATGATGAGGTTGACGCGGGCGTACTTGTCGGTGGTCTGATCAGTCGGTCCGGAGATGATGAGCGGGGTGCGCGCCTCGTCGATCAGGATGGAGTCGACCTCGTCGACCACGCAGAAGTAGTGGCTGCGCTGCACCATCTCGGCCAGGTCGAACTTCATATTGTCGCGCAGGTAGTCGAAGCCGAACTCGTTGTTGGTGCCGTAGGTGATGTCGGAGCCGTAGGCCTCGCGGCGCTGCTCGTCCGAAAGATCGTGCACGATGACGCCGACCGACAGGCCGAGGAAGCCGTAGATCTTGCCCATCCATTCGGCGTCGCGCCTGGCAAGGTAGTCGTTCACCGTGACGACGTGGACGCCGCGCCCGGCCAGCGCGTTCAGGTACGCGGGCAGGGTGGCGACAAGGGTCTTGCCTTCGCCGGTCTTCATCTCGGCGATCTTGCCCTGGTGCAGGATGATGCCGCCGATCAGCTGTACGTCGAAGTGGCGCATCCCGACCACGCGTTTGCCGGCCTCGCGCACGACGGCAAAGGCCTCGGGCAGAATGCCGTCGAGCGCGGCCTTTTCAGCGGCGGCGAGTTCCTCGGGATTCTCTTTCGGGTCGACGCCCTTGATGGCGTCGGCGATGCGCGCGCGGAACTCGAGGGTTTTGTCGCGGAGTTGTTCGTCGGTGAGGGTTTCGACGGACGATTCAAGAGCGTTGATCTGGGTGACGAGCGGAAGCAGGCGCTTGACGGCGCGTTCGTTGGCGGTGCCGAAAACTTTGGCGATGAGGGAGTTGATCACGACGGATTTGTCCTTATGAGAGCTGGGGCGCGTTTAGACGCGCGAGGCTTAATGTGAGGGTTTTCGCCTCAGGGCGCAAGGTGTTTGAGCCAGCCTAAGCGCGCAGAAAGCCCGTAAAGCTGATGACGGCGGACGACTCCCGCGCCGGACCGCGCACGCCCCACGCCACGCGATGCGCAGCTGTTGCAGCCGCATTCAGACCATTAGAGGCTACGGGCCGCTCCAGTCGCGGGGTCGAGCGATACGCGGGAGCTATCGCCGGCGCTGTCTCGCGGCGGGTGTTCTGAGCCGCCGTCCTTACCCCCACCGCCTCGGCCAGCAGCTGCGCCGCGCACACTCCCTGCATCTGCACCGAACAGGCCAGCAGCAGCAGAAAGACGAATTGGGTCGAGCGCAGGCGCATGGGAGACGGCGAGCGGAAAACAGCCTCTTCTATGTTACGCGAAGCAGAGCGCCGATGTTGGACGAAATGGGCCTGGCGGTCGAGTCGCCGACGATAAAAACGGCGGCAACACCGGATTCAGGGCGGCATCCTTCGGCGCGCCGGTCTGGACAGGCACTGACGGTGCGGCATGCTGCGCGAACGCATGCCGGGATGGTACAGGAAATGTTCTGGATGACGGAGCTACGGACTCGTCGTGGGCGTCCTCTGGTGGAACAGCTTATGGTTGATATCCGGGTAAAACTCCTTCACCACGAAGCTGACCAGATCGATACCCAGGCTGGTGCCCCACTTGTCCAAGGTGTTGCCCGCCGTGCGCTCAGGGCGGGGGTAGTAGAGGTTCGAAACGCCGGCTGCGGCGCCCGCCCCAATAATTTCGCCCGCATTGAAGACCGTGTGGCCGGAGTCCGAACGCGTCACGAACACGCGGCTAAGCGAATACCCCAGCCGCTTGCCGAATCCGCCCTTGCCCAACGAGTAGAAGCGCGTATCTTCGTGGGTTATCACCGGGATAATGAACTCGACGAAGTAATTCTCGCTGGTCTGATCCACATAGGTATGCCAGAGATAGCGGCCGTAGCCGATGCCGCCGGAGCCGAACTCCGGAGTGGCATTGGTGGCATCGCTGTAGCCGGCCACGACCACCGCCAGCAGAATCGCCGAATAATCGAAGCTGTCCTGCGACGCCGTCACGAACTTGTCCTTCGTCGTCTGCGGCGGCAGCTTGGTGCCGGCCGTAACCGAGCGGAAGTTGGGCAGGATACCGAAGATGCGCTTGGGCTGGGTGTCTTCGTGAGGATGCGCGGGTTGCTGGCCGACGGTCTGATCTGTATCCGCCGCGATGCTGGACGAGGAGCCGGGCGCGTCCGGCAGCGCCGCCGGCGACAGGTCCAGACTGGTGGAAGCGAGCGAAACGGTGTCCTGAGACAAAGCAGCAGAGCTGGCCAGGAGACAGGTTGCGAAGACGAGATGCCGAACGGTGAAAACGGAATATTTTCTCATAGTTGGAAAGCGCGGGGGCACAATCGTGCCTCGCATCTACAGCATGAGATGCAGCTTAGCCCCACTTGGACGTGACAAAACAGTCACGCAACTCGAAAGAGCCGTTTGAGATAGACGCTTTGGGAATGCTAAGGGCGCATGTACGCTACCAGCGGCGAGTTGATCCTGCGCAGAGCCGTGGCTACCATCTGCGCGTTCATCTGCGCGCCATCCGGGCTGGTGTGGGTGTGGTCGATCGGGAAGAGCAGCGCCGTCTTCTCCGGGCCGATGCTCTCCAGATAATCGGCCTCCAGCGTCGCCATATCCGCCACCGGCACATGCAACTGCTCGCTCAGCTGGTGGATGTAACCCGTATAGCCGAAGTCGCGCTCGATGTGCCCATCCTTCCAGATGTTGCGCACCGTCAGCGTCAGCAGAATCGGCGTCGCTCCTTTAGCGCGCGTCTCGGCAACATACCTGCGCACATACCAGCCGTAGGTGTGGACGGTCTCGGTCTTCCCGGCGAGCGGCCCGGTGGTCTGCGGCACATCCTGGCTCTCGTCTCCGATACCCTTCAACTCGCCGCGCGGCTTGGCTCCGCCGAGGTCGCCGCCGTCGTTGTGGCCCATCTGCAGCAGCACGTAGTCGCCCTTTTTCATCTCGGCGAGCACCTTGTCCCAGCGGCCTTCGTTGATGAACGTGCGGCTGCTGCGGCCAGCGACGGCTCGGTTGGCGACGTTGATCTTCGAGGTGTCGAACAGCGGCGCGAAGTGGTCGCCCCAGCCCAGGTCCGCTCCGTTGCGCGCGGTCGAATCGCCAACGATAAACAGCGTCGGCAGCGCGGGATTCAGCGGCGCGTTCTGGGTAACGGTGGTCTGCGGCGGGGCGTCGATCTGGGTGGTCGGAATCTGCGCGGCGGCGACGGAAGCGGCGAGTGCGAGCAGGCTGAGAGCGAAGGCGCGTGTGGAAAGTCTCATGCGCCGAAGGGTAGCACCGTTGGCCCGCAACTGTCTCCGTGCCCCACACGCGAGTTACTATGTTGCGATGCGAAGCTTTCTCATAGCGGCGATGTTTGCCTGCGCGACTGCCTCGGCCCAGAGCTGGACCGATATTCCGAGCTGGGACACAGTGAAGCCGACCCAGTCCAAAAACGTGGTCTATCGCTCAGTCAACGGCATGGACCTGCATATGGATGTCCTGCAGGTCACGTCTTCCAAACCGACGCCTGTGGTGGTGCAGCTGCACGGCGGCGGCTGGATTCGCGGCGATCGTCCAGGCTCGTTCCACACCTTTCGCGCGCTGCTCGCGGCCGGCATGAGCGTCGTCACCGTGGACTACCGCGTTGCCAAAGACGCCGTCGCGCCCGCGGCCATTGAAGATACGCGCTGCGCGATGGCGTGGGTGAAGGCCAATGCGAAAAAGTACAACTTCGACCTTGACAGAGTGATCCTGTACGGCGCGTCGGCCGGCGGCCATCTCGCGTTGATGGGCGCCTACGCCCCGGCCAGCTTCGATCCGCCGGGCTGCACCGACCAGCCCAGGGTAGCGGCGGTGCTCGATTTCTATGGGCCGACTAACCTGGTCGAAGGCCTGACGCAGCATGGCAGCGCCGACTTTACCCACCAGTGGCTCGGCAGCTAGGGCGATATACAGGCTCGCGCGAAGGAAATGTCGCCGATGACGTATGTGCGCAAAGGCGTTGCGCCGACGTTTATCGTCAACGGAGACGCCGACCACACCGTCGATCCGACGCAATCGGCCCAGTTGAAGAAGGCGCTCGACGCGGCCGGCGTACCGAACGGCCAGGACATCGTGCCCGGCGGAGGCCACGGCGAGTTCTCAGTGGCGGAGTCGGATAAGGCCATGCTGCTGTGTTTGAAGTTCCTGCAGGCGCAGGGCATCCTTCAGTGACACAACGATTCGGGTGCCCCATGTCTCGCTTCTGAGACATGGGAGGGACCATCACTGTCTCAGGTCCTCGTCGCATGAAACCGCAGCCGCACATAATCCGCAGTCCAGTTCAGCGTACCGGGGTCCTGCAGGCTCGAAGCGAGCAGCGCGACCGTCGCCTGCAGAACCGCCTCTCGCTCCGCGCCCGGCACGCGGTCGAGCACGCCATTGCGAAACGTGTCCAGCCAGCGCGTCATGCCATCCGCCGCGCCGGGCAGCGGCGTGGGTCGCGGAACAATCTCGATGCTTTGAACTCTGAATCCCGCATCCTGAAGCAAAGCAGTGTAATGCTGCGCCGAAGGATAGAAGCTGGCCGCCAGGGCCTCGGCATCGAGCCCGTACGGCGCGAGCACCGCCGCCATTGCGACGCGAATCGCGGCGATATTTCCCAACCCGCCCATCTCCGCGACGAAGCGCCCACGCGGCCGCAGCGCGCGGTGAATGCAGGCGAGCATGCCCGGCTGCAGTTCGCGCGGAATCCAGTGCAGTGCCGCATTCGAAAATACCGCATCGAACTCGCCGTCATAGGTCAACTGCGTCAGGCTGGCATGGTCGACCTCCAGCCCACGTTCGCGGGCCGCCGCAACCATCGCCGCGGAAGAATCCACTCCGCGCATCATCGCGCCCGAATCGGCCAGTTGCTGCGTCAGCGCGCCATCGCCGCAGCCGGCGTCGAGAATGCGCTCGCCCGGCTGCGGTTTCAACAGATCGACGACCGCCGAAGCCATCGTCGCGACGAAGCGCCCGTTGGCGGCGTAACGAGACGCATCCCAGCATTGGGCGGATAAGGATTCCGGTTCAGCCATGCTTTTCATTCTCTCGCATCCAGCGCTTTTCCTATGAGAGGATGCAGGCATGATCCGGATTCGACTCGCAATTGCCGCGCTGCTTCTATCCGCGCCGCTACTCGCCCAACAGCCATCCACCTGGGCCGTCAAGCCCGAATGGGTGCGCGCCCACGAAGAGTTCCTCTCGAGCGACGCCATGGGCGGACGCGGCAGCGCATCGCGATTCGAAGAGATCACCGCCGCCTACGTCGCGTCGGAGTTCGTCGGCTACGGCCTCAAGCCCGCGCCCGGCATGTCCGGTTACATCCAGAGCGCCGATGTCGAGGTGGTCGCCGTCAACGGACGCCAGCGCGTCAGGGTCGCCGAGACGCAGGGCGCGGCCGGCGCGCGCAAGACCTGGAACGCCATCGGGTATCTGGAAGGCAGCGACCCGGCCAGCGGTACCATCCTGCTGTCGGCGCATCTCGACCACCTCGGCACGCGCGAGGGCGTCACCGGCGACAACATCTGGAACGGAGCCAACGACGATGCCGCCGGGACTACGGCCGTGCTCGAACTGGCGCACGCCCTGGCCGCCGGCCCGAAGCCGCGGCGCAGCATTCTCTTCGTCTGCTACGGCAGCGAGGAACTCGGCGGGGTCGGCTCAACCTACTTCGGCGCACATGCACCCGTGCCCTTGACCGACATCGTCACCAACCTTGAGTTCGAGATGATCGGCAATCAGGACCCGAAGATGCCTAAAGGCGTTTTGCTCCTAACCGGCTGGGAGCGCTCGAACCTCGGCCCGACTTTGAAGGAACACGGCGCGCTGCTCGGGCCCGATCCCCACCCGGAGCAGCACTTCTTCCAGCGCTCCGATAACTTTTCTCTCGCGCTGAAGGGGGTGGTCGCGCATACCGCCGCCGGCTGGGGCACGCCGCCTACCTATCATCAGCCGAACGACGACATGGCGCACCTCGATCTGGGCTTTATGACGGCCGCGATCCAATCCCTCGTCGAGCCGATCCGCTGGCTGGCTTCCAGCGACTTCAAACCTGCATGGAATTCCGGCGGCCAGCCGACCAGCCGACAGTAAGGCCGTCGCCTATACTGGTTCTGCTTGCAGCGGATTCTCGAAGAAGCTGGGATACGCTTTCCGGGATTAGCGTGGGGCTTGAGCCTCACGGGCAACGCCGACGGACCGACGGGCTTTAGCTCCGGGTTTGCATGGGAGTTTAGAGGAGATACAGATGGGGGCAGAAGCGGCAGTTGCGTTTGCAAATGACAATGGCGGGCGATTCGTCGAAGAGCTGAAGGCTCTGCTCCGAATTCCTTCGGTCTCAACCGATCCCGAACGCGCCGGCGACGTACGCAAAGCCGCGCAGTTCGTCGCCGACGAACTCACGCGCGTCGGAATGCAGAACGTTCGGCTGATCGAGACGACCTCCGCCGCGCACCCGAATGGCCATGCGCTGGTTTACGCCGACTGGCTCAACGCACCCGGCAAGCCGACCGTCCTCTGCTATGGCCACTACGATGTGCAGCCGGCCGAGCCGCTGGAGTTGTGGAAATCCCCCGCCTTCGAGCCTGAAATCCGCGACGGCAACATCTACGCTCGCGGCGCGGTCGACGACAAGGGCCAGATGTGGATGCACGTCAAAGCGCTCGAAGCGCTCTTCGCCGCCGGCGACGGCAGGCTGCCCGTCAATGTCCGCGTCATCGTTGAGGGCGAGGAAGAAGTCGGCGGAGAGGGAATCGCCGCCTTCGTGCGCGAGCATGGCGACCGGTTGGTCGCCGACGTTGCGCTGGTTTCCGACACCGAGATGTTCGCGCCCGAGTTGCCGACCCTCTGCGTCGGCCTGCGCGGCATGATCTACACCGAGATCGAGGTGCAGGGAGCCCGAACCGATCTTCACTCGGGGCTGTACGGTGGCGCGGCGCCGAACTCGTTCGTGGCTTTGGCGCAGATCATCGCAAAGTTGAAGAATGTGGACGGAAGGCTCCTCATTCCAGGTATTTACGATAAGGTAGTGAAACCTTCCGATGCAGAATTGGCGGCGTGGAAAGCTATCCCGTTCGACGAGGAAGAGTACCGCGAAACTGAGGTCGGCTCAACGGAACTTACCGGCGAACCGGGCTATTCGGTGCTCGAGCGCACGTGGGCACGGCCTACGCTCGATGTACACGGGATGCCCGGCGGCTTCATTGGAGCGGGTGCCAAAACCGTCATCCCGGCCAGGGCAGTCGCCAAGGTCAGCCTGCGACTGGTGCCGGAGATGACGCCTGCCGACAGCTATGCACTGTACAAATCCTTTGTGGAATCCATCATCCCAAGGGGCTGCACCGCTGAGGTCCGGCTCATCCACTCCGGCGATCCTATCGTCATCTCTACCGACAATCGCTTTGTCGCCTCGGCGACAGAAGCCATGCGCACGGTCTTCGGCAAGGAGACGGTCTTCGTCCGCGGCGGCGGATCGATCCCAATCGTCGGCGACTTCGTCCGCGAACTCGGAATCCCTACTGTCCTGATGGGCTTCGGTCTGCCGGACGACAATCTGCATGCGCCAAATGAGAAGTTCAATCTGAGCAACTTCCATCGCGGTATCGAATCCATAATCCGCTGGCTGGAACTCGTAGGCGCCTGACCTGCGTGGATATGGAATCGTCCGACCAGAGTATCGCGCCTCAGCGAGCCGCCGGCTTCCTCCTCGCAGGTGGTCGCAGCTCCCGCATGGGGCGGAACAAATCCCTCCTGATGCTCGAAAATGAGACGCTGGCCGCGCGGTCATTGCGCAAACTCCGCCTCGTCTGCACTGAAGTCGCCCTTGCCGGCGGTGCTCCCGAACTTGAAGCGCTCGCCCGGATCGTCCCCGATAGCTACCCCAATTGTGGTCCGCTGGGCGGCATCGTCTCGGCGCTCGAGCAGTCTGCGTCCGAGTGGAATCTCTTCCTCGCGGTCGATATGCCCTTTGTGCCGTTGAAGGTATTGCAATCGTTACTTGCCTCGGCGGCCGGGATGGTGGTGCTCGCCGAAGCCGAGGGAAAGATGCAGCCGCTGTGCGGAGCCTATTCGCGCCGGGCGTTGCCGACCCTGCGCGCGGAGCTGGAGGCTGGCCGCTACAAAGTCAAAGACGCAGTCGCTGCTACCGGTGCGCTTCGTCTGGCGCCGTTCGAACAGCTCGACTGGTTTCGGAATATCAATACTCCAGGCGACTTTATGCTGGCACAAGGGTTGAAGTAGGGGATAGCACGGGATTCTCTGACCCCAACTCTGCGGCGATGAAACGTCGCGAGGATGGGGCAGCCGATTAAAGAACATGCGTATCGATTAGGCTAACTACATGATCCACGACACGCAGCTGGACCACAAAAACCCGGATTCAGAAATCACATGCGCGCCCGCGACGGAGGAGACGCCGCTACTGGCCGATGTATCGCCGGAGGTCTCGGACGAGGTCTCGGCCTTTATGGAGCAGGCTGCCGCGCAGAACGCTGCCGCGGCGGAAGAGATTCCTGTTACCAAAGAGCACAAGATCGGGCCGTTTATCTCGTTCGATCACGTATCCAAATCCTTCGGCGCGGTCGATGTACTCAAAGACGTCAGCTTCTGCGTGCTTCCCGGCGAGACACTCTGCATTCTGGGCCGCAGCGGCGTCGGCAAGTCGGTTTCGCTGCAGATGCTGCTCGGCTTCCTCAAACCCGACTCGGGCAAGGTATTTGTCGCCGGGGAGGATATAACAGACTTAAAGGAGAAGCAGCTGCTGGCCATCCGGCGCAAAGTGACCATGGTCTTTCAAAACGGGGCGCTCTTCGATTCCATCACGGTCGGCGAAAATGTCGCCTTCCCGCTGCGCGAACGCGGCGATATGGAGGAAGACCAGATCATGCAGGTGGTCAAGGGCCTGCTCGAGATGGTAGGCGTAGCCGGTATGGCCGACCTGCTGCCTAGCGATCTCTCGACCGGCATGAAACGGTCGGTCGCCATCGCGCGCGCGCTGGCCGCGCAGCCCGAGGCAGTGCTCTACGACGAGCCTACAACTATGGTGGACCCCTTAATGGCCCATTTGCTCGGCAACCTGATCGAGCGTCTGAAACAGCAGCTGCATCTGACAAGTATCGTGGTAACGCATGACATGCGCTTTGCCAAAAAGCTGGCTGATCGCGTCGTCTTCCTGCATCAGGGCGAGGCGCGCTTCTTCGGCACGATGGAGGAGATGGAGAAGAGCGATGATGAGATTCTGCGCGAGTTCCTCACCCTGGATGAATTGGTTCTGCCAACGTAAGCATCGGTGTTAACATAGTGGCTACGCAACTTGAGTATGTTGTAGAAGATGGCGTGCGTCCGAGGTTCCGGCACAGTCGCCGCGGCAACAGACGCAAACCTCGGGCGTCCGAAGCCCGAACCCGAAACTTGGCAGCAACTTTACCTGTGCCCGGGCAACATTCAGTCGACGCATAAGGCATGCAATTAGTTGCAAGAGGGCACGGAGACGCTCGTAGATGGCGACACCGGATTATTTACAGCAGGTCATCGTTTCAGGCAGACGGCACGGCAGCGGCAGGGCGAATTCGTCCCGGCGCGGCGTGTTCCAGCGGCCTTCGGTGACCAGCCTGGTGTGGGCCTCGCTGGACGCGCTGACCGCCGCGGTCGCCGCCGTCATGGCTATCCGCATGCGCATGCACACGCCCGGCCACCAGGTGTTTTCGATGTTGCCGGGGATCCTGATGCACGGGCGTAAGATCTGGCTGCTGTACCTGGGCTGGTTTTCGGTCGCGCTGGTCCTCATCACGCGTTCCTTCGGTCTTTACGGTCCCATCCAGAACCGCAGCGGACTGCACGAACTGCGCATGACCGTCCAGGCCACGCTGACCGCCGGCCTGCTGCTGTGCGGCTCGCTGTACCTCGCCAAGGAGATTTTGATCTCGCGCGCCGTCGTTATCCTGCTGATCGTCATTACGGCCGCGCTGCTCTGCATCCGCCGCGCTATCTGGCGCAAGATGGAGTACAGCCGTTACCTGCAGGGGCTCGAAACGCGCAACGTGCTCATCGTTGGCGCCGGGCGCGTGGCTCATGCGCTGCGCAACCACCTGGAGTCGCTTCGCCACCTCGGCTTCCGCTTCAAGGGATTCGTCGCCCTGACCGAGCGCGAAGCTGAATCGGGCGACGCCGATGTGATCGGCGATGTGCGCAACACGCTGCAACTGGCCCGCTCGCTCTTCGTGGACGAGATTTTTTTCTCCGTCCCGGCCGAGAAAAAGCTTGTGATCGGCCTGGTCGAAGAGGCTCGGGCCCTCGGCATCGACGTCCGCGTCGTTCCCGACCTTTACGACGGTCTGGCCTGGAACGCGCCGGTCGAGTACATCGGCCAGTTTCCGACCATCCCGCTGCATCGCCGCGATTTTCCCATCGGTTCGTTCCTGATGAAGCGCGTCGTCGATGTGGGCATCTCTCTGACCGTGCTGGTGTTGGCGTCGCCGATCCTGGCGCTGATCGCTGTCTTCGTTAAGATCGACGCGATGCGCAGCGGCGGCGGGCCCATCTTCTACAAGGCGGCGCGCATCGGGCGCAAGGGCCGCACCTTCGACTGCTACAAGTTCCGCACCATGGTGCCCAACGCCGACCACATGAAGGCCGACCTCGCCCACATGAACGAGCGCAAGGGTGTGCTGTTCAAAATCGTCAACGACCCTCGCATCACCCGCATCGGCCGTATACTGCGCAAGTATTCTGCCGACGAACTGCCGCAGCTCTACAACGTCCTGCGCGGCGATATGAGCCTGGTAGGCCCGCGCCCCCCCATCGCCAGCGAGGTGGAGCAGTACGATCTCGCCCACCTGCGCCGGCTCGACGTGCTGCCCGGCATCACCGGCCTGTGGCAGGTGGAGGCGCGACAGGATCCGTCATTCGACAGCTACATCTCGCTCGATACCGCCTACGTTGAGAACTGGAGCTTCTGGCTGGACCTGAAGATACTTGCGCGCACCATAGGGGTAGTCTTCTCCGGCACGGGTTCGTAGACTCAGGGCCCGAGGCCCGTTCTATGACAGCCTGGGGCAACGCCCCGGTTTCCGTGTTACCGCAAAAGAGGGCTGAAAGCCCGACCCATCGTCCGATCATAGCCTGCACCTATTGACAGGCAGCGTGGGCCGCGGTACGCTTTGCATTGTAAAGTGAAGTGATGATGACCGACCTCGACAAAGCGCTCGGCGACATCAGCAGCATTCGCCGCGAGATGGCTCGCAGCACCCAATTCCGCGGATACGGCCCGGCGACACTGGCCGCCACCGGAGTCTTCGCGCTGCTTGCCGCTGCCGCGCAGGCCGTGTGGGTGCCGGAGCCGGCCGCAACTTTGCGCGGATACCTGATGATCTGGCTCGCGACCGCCATCGTCTCCGCCGCACTGACCGGCGCGCAGATGTACACGCGCACGCGCCGCATCCACTCCGGCCTGTCGGATGAGATGATCCGGCTGGCGGTCGAGCAATTTCTGCCCGCGCTCGGCGCCGGCGTCCTCATCACCTGGATTCTGCTCTATCGCGTTCCCACGGCGGCATGGATGCTGCCCGGTCTCTGGCAGATCATCTACAGCCTCGGCATCTTCTCGTCCTGCCGCTTCCTGCCGCGCCCGATGCTCGCCGCCGGAGCATGGTACATGGTCACGGGCATGGCTGCAATTTCGCTCGGCGATGCTCGGGCCTTGGCACCGTGGACGATGGGCCTCGCCTATGGCCTGGGGCAATTTCTCGTCGCAGGCATCCTGCTGCTCGCCACACCGGAGGGCGTCGATGCCGATTGAATCGGAAGGCCGCTTCGCCTACGAAGGTCTCGATCGTGTCATCCATGAGCGCGCCCGCCTGAGCGTGCTCACCTCGCTCATCACCAACCCCAAGGGCGTGCCGTTCAACGACCTGAAGCAGCTCTGCACGCTGACCGACGGCAACCTGAGCCGCCACCTGCGCGTGCTCGAAACCGAAGGCATGGTCGCGATCCTGAAAGGCCAGGACGGCAACCGTCCACAGACTATCTGCCGCATCACGCCAGCCGGCCGCAAGCGCTATCTCGAATACCTCTCCACGCTTGAACAAGTAGTGAAAGATGCGGCCAACGTAAGGAAGGACGAAGCCGCCCACGGCAAACTGCGCGGCCTGGCGCCAAAGACTGCATAACCCTTTTTTGCGGAGGCAGCTTTACAATGCAAAGTAAATTCCATTTGCCTGACAACTTTGCGAAGCAAAGTAAAATCGTTCCTTTCGAATCCGTTGTCGCTGCTTTGGGAGTGATGGCCCTCGTCGTTGCAGTGGGAGCCTGGCAAACCTATGCGGGTTTCGAGATCTTCTTTGAGTTCACAGGGCGAGAGACCGAAGTGTGGTTCGGCGTGGGACCTCTCTCGCTGTTTGTTGCCAGCGCCCTCGGACTTCTGTTCGCATTCATCGCGGGGCTTGCCAAACACCCTGCCACCAGGAGGTTTTGGATTCTTCTGCTCTGGCTTCCGATTCTTTGGTTAGCTTTTGGGTCCATCTTGTTTACCTGCCTTGATTTCCGGGGAGGCGACTTCAAGTCATTCGCAAGCGAGCACCTGTGGTATTGCCTTACCATCGCCCTGCCGATGGCGATCGGGGCGCAGGCGGC
>CAXTMK010000011.1:0-11167 GCA_964245315.1 uncultured Acidobacteriaceae bacterium
AGGGGACACTTCTATCGAGGACAACAGGGGACACTTCTAATGTGCTTCAACAGAATTAATCTTTGGCTGGTATGGGGACCGTAACGCCTGGCCACGGAGCCAGTCCGTCCGGCGACCACGCTGTCACGATCGCCTGAGCCAGCTTCGCGATGGTCGCTTCGCCCTCCTGCTCGTGTCTCCAGCTGTGGTCCTTGTTGTTGAAGGTGAAGACGGCGATGACAATGAGGCCATGCTTCGTCGAGACGGCGGCGATGTCGTTGCGCACCGCGTCGAGCGAGCCAGTCTTGTTGGCAATCGAGTCGCCGGTCGCGCCGGGCATGCCGTCCAGATAGCGCGGGATCGCCGCGCGATAGAACTGCACATGCAGCATCTTAAGCGCAACATCGCAGAGCGCCTGATCGCCCGGCCGCGCCGGTGCGGAGAACTGGCAGGTGGCGAGCTTCGTCATCAGCACGGCCATCTGGCGCGCGGTGGTCTTGCCCAGCCCGAAGCGAGGCTGGTCGGCGGGCAGAGTGACGCCGGGCGCGACGGGCTTGAAGACTTTCTTGTACAGGTACGTGTCCTTCAAGCCAAGCGCGGCCGAGCGGGCGTTAACATTGTCAATGCCGACGTGATCCATCGCCAGGTTCGCGGCCGTGTTGTCGCTCATCACGATCATCATGGTGAGGACATCCTTGAAAGTAAGCGTGACGGGTGTATCGAAGAAGAGCAGCAGGCCGGAGCCGGGGACGAGGTCGTCCCTGGCGAGTGCAATCCTGTCATCGAGGTGCAGCTTGCCGGCTCGGATCTGCTCGAGCGCCTCATACAGAATGGCGAGCTTGATGACTGAGGCTGTCTGCAGCACGGTGTCCGGCGCAAGCGCGACGGTCTCATGCGTGCGCAGGTTCTCAGCGAACAGCGCCACGTCGCCGTGATGGGCTCCCGCGATCGTCTGTAGCTGCTGAGTCAGGCTTGGTTGCTGCGCATGAAGCGAGACGGCGCAAACGAGGATGGCCACCAGAGGAACACGCATGGGGTGGATTATAGTGTCCCGCACCTCAAATTCTTCGCGTTTGTCTCAGGGCCGAAGGCCCGTTCCATGACAGCCTGGGGCAACGCAATCAATAGGGCAGGTCTGCGCACCAATCCGGGACTATTTCTTCCACTCCGCGTAAGCGTCCAGCGCTTCCTTAGCCCCACCGCTATACCAGGCATACCCATTCTTGCGCTCCACGGACAGGTCGTTTTCATCATCGTGTATCGTCTTGTCGCGATCCCCAAAGATCGGCTTGCCAGTTGTGAGCGAGTAGTAGCGGGCCCAGATCGGCCCCGCACCCGGCGTAGCTTCCAGATGCCGCGGAACCGGCGCGGGCTGTGGTGTTGCCGCCGCACCTTCAGCCGACGGCGGCCGAAACCCGCGCCCACCCACAAACGCCTGCCCGTAAATCGCATTCGCCTTCAGCCATGCAACGCCCGCCTCCACCGACGCCCGCACCTCGGGCGAGGGCTTCGGCAGCTTCATCAGGTACATCAACAAATCCGCGCTTTCGCCCGCCGAGAGCGCGGCCGGCTCGAAGTTGCGCCCGGCCACGGGCTGCAGCGTAAGCGGATCCTGCTGCTGCGCCCACACCGTCTTCCTGCCGTTCACCATCAGCTGGCATTTCAGGATGATCGTCAGCGCATGATCGCTGGCCGCCGCGGCTTTCCTGCGCATGTCGGCGGGCACGAAGGCATAATCACCCGCCCCGATCGAGGCATCGTGCAGCAGCGAGGCCGACTCCGTCACGGCATTGTCGTTAAAGGTGATCGCGTCATGGTATCCGCCTTCGAGCGGCCATACCTGCGGCCAGCCGCCGTTGGGATACTGCGCTTTCAGCAGGTAGTCGGCGCCGCGCAGGAAGCTCTTGCGGAAGCGGTCGCCATCCGCGCCCGGATAGGCCGACGACACGCGCGCGAGAAAGTGCAGTTCAGTGTTGGTGGCATCGTTATCGAGCGTGCCGACGTAATTCCAGTCGGGGTTGGCCGGCTTGTCGAAGTCGTCCGGTCCAAGGTAGCGCGAGATATTGTTCGACGTATAGCTCTGGCCGGGCAGCCGCGGCGGGCCGGACATATTCAGGTTCTTCGACCAGCCGCCGTTAGGAATCTGAAAGCTCAGAATCGTCTCGGCCGTGTGCAGGGCTTCGGGCGATTTATAAAACGCGTCATCGCGATTGAGCGGCATGGAACGACCAGAGCCGCTCTCGCTGGGATACGGCGGCACAGCTCCGGTCAGAGCGGCGCGTTCGGCGGCAAGCGCGGCCTTATCCATGGCAAGCTGCTGCTGCGAGCGATCGAGATAGGCGAGCCACGCAGGGCGCTCGGCAGCCGGCAAAACGGAGTTGATACGGGCGGCCGTCAGAGGTTCGGCCGGCTTCGAAGTGCCGATAACGGAGGCATGAAGCGGAAGCAGGAGCGTGAGAACGAGGGCGCGCATAGAGGGATAAGGTATATCAGGTTGAGGCATCGAAGATGAAGAGGCATTTCGCATGAACGAGTGTGACGTGGTGGTAATCGGCGCTGGGATGGCCGGCCTGGCGGCGGCGCGGATGATCGCCGAAGCCGGATTGCGCGTGGTCGTGCTGGAAGCGCGGAAGCGCGTAGGCGGCAGGATCAAGACGGTGCGCGACGGCGAGACGGTCATCGAGTTGGGCGCGGAGTTCGTGCATGGCAAGCCTCCGGAGCTTTGGGATCTGATCGACGAGGCCGGGCTCTCAACCTACGAACGCACCGGCGACTTTCTGCTGCGCGGCGATGCCGGACTGCACGCGATGGAATTCAGCGACGACGAAGACGAACCACTGGAGAAGCTGGAGGACTTCGCCGGGCCGGATTGCTCGTTTACCTCGTATGTGGACGCACTGGGCCTGGACCCCAACGAGCGCCGCCAGCAGATCGCCTACGCGGAAGGCTTCAATGCCGCCGACGCTAACGAGGCCTCCGCCATGGCGCTCGGCAGGCAGCAGCAGGCCGAGGACGCGGTGGACGGCGACCGCTCATGGAGAGTGACCGAAGGCTACGAGAAGCTGCCGCAATTTGTGTGCGAGCGCGTCCAGGCAGCGGGTGGAACCGTCATCCTTGGAGCGACGGTAGAGGCCATTCAGTGGAGCGGGGGAAGCGCGGAGGTGACCTGCCGAGACGGTCGAGTGTGGCCCTGCGAAAAGGTCGTTGTGGCGCTGCCGCTGGGTGTTTTGCATGCGGGCGCCGTCCGGTTTGAGCCGGAGGTGACCGGGATCATGCAAGCGGCAGCGCGCCTGCGGATGGGCCATGCCTGCCGCTTCACTCTCGTCTTCAGGCAGCGCCTCTGGCCGGAGCAGATGAGCTTCCTGCTGACGGACGACGTGCTGCCGCGCGTATGGTGGACGGCGCGCCCGCACGAGAGCCGCACTCTTACCGGGTGGTCCGGTGGACCGCAGGCGCTCGACCTGCTCGGGCTGTCACAAGACGAGTTGAAGGGGCGGGCGATCGTCGCCGCAGCCGCGGCGCTCGGCATCTCCGATGACGAAATCCGGACCAATCTGCAGAGCTTCCACACCCACAACTGGGACGCCGACGTGTGGTCGCGCGGCGCTTACACCTGGGTACCGGTCGGCGGCCTCGATGCCTCGGCGCGGATGTGCGAACCGGTCACCGGCACGCTCTTCTTCGCCGGCGAGCATACCGACACCACCGGCCATTGGGGCACTGTCCACGCGGCTCTGCGCTCCGGCCTGCGCGCCGGGCGCCAGGTTGTCGAGGCATTCGGCCGATGAATCCTTTTACCCGCCGCGGCATTTACACTGGATAGGTCTATATGAATCCCGAAACCACCTCCCCCGAAACCCCCATCGAAACCCGCGACGTAGTGATCCTCGGCTCGGGCTGCTCCGGCCTTACGGCGGCCATCTATGCCGCGCGCTCTAACCTGAAGCCGCTCGTGCTCGAAGGCCATGAGCCCGGCGGGCAGCTCTCTATCACCACCCTGGTCGAAAACTTCCCCGGCTGGCCCGAGGGCATCCAGGGCCCGGAGCTGATCGAGAACATGAAGCTGCAGGCGCAGCGCTTCGGCGCGGAGTTGCGCATGGCGCACCTCACCTCCGCCGACCTGACCTCGCACCCCATCAGGCTGACCTCCGGCAAGGACACGATCCACACCCGCACGCTCATCATCGCCAGCGGAGCGTCGGCGCGCTGGCTCAACCTGCCCTCCGAGCAGGCGCTGATCGGCCACGGCGTAAGCTCCTGCGCCACCTGCGACGGCTTCTTCGCGTCCGGCAAGGAGATCGCCGTCATCGGCGGCGGTGACAGCGCGATGGAAGAGGCGCTGTTCCTCACCCGCTTCGCCAGCAAGGTCACGCTCATCAACCGCACCGACCGGTTCCGCGCCTCGCCCATCATGCTGGAGCGCGCGCAGGCGCATCCGTCGATCAAATTCCTGCACTCGACCGTAGTCGAAGAGGTGCTGGGCGTAGAAGAGAAGGATGTAAAGGGGCTGCGGCTGCGCAACACGGTGAACGGCGACGAGTCGATTCTGCCGATATCCTTCATGTTCCTCGGCATCGGCCACATCCCCAACGCGCAGGCGTTCAAGGGCATGATGGACCTCGACGAAGACGGCTACATCCTCGCGCAGGACGACGTGTACTGCACGCTGAACGGCAAGGTGCTGCCCGGCGTATACGCCTGCGGCGACATCAAGGACCGCAAGTACAGGCAGGCAATTACTGCCGCCGGATCGGGCTGCATGGCGGCGCTTGAGGTCGAGAAATATCTGGAAGAACACGGCCGGTAGTCTGTTGTCCTGGATGTGTGTCGCGTTTGTTTACGGCCAAAGGCAAGAACTACGGAGGCTTTGCGGTGTTCTTTACAAAGAACACCGTCACCCGAGCTGATCCGTGTTCTTCCGCAATCATCCGCGGTCGGTCTTTTGTTTTGCGTTTCCTCTACAATCAGGCTAAGCATGGAACTCTTCAATACCCTCAGCGGTCGCGTCGAAACCTTATCCCCAAGCGACGGCCAGACTCTCCGCATGTATGCCTGCGGACCCACGGTCTACGACTACGGACACATCGGCAACTTCCGCACGTTCATCCACGTCGACGTGCTGCGCCGGACGCTGAAGCAGCTCGGCATGAACGTGCGCCACGTCATGAACATCACCGATGTCGACGACAAGATCATTCGCAACGCCGCGCTGTTGAACCTCGACATCCGCGCATACAGCGAGAAGTATGAGAAAGCCTTCTTCGAGGATATGAACTGGCTGAACGTCGAGCGGCCCGAAGAGGTGCCGCATGCGACCGACAACATTCCGGAGATGGTCGCGCTGATCGAGAACCTGCACCGGCAGGACATCGCCTACCAGGCCGAGGACGGCAGCTGGTACTTCAGGCTGAAGCGCTTTCCCGAGTACGGCAAGCTGTCGAAGAAGGATCTCGATGGTATCGAAGACGGCGCGCGCATCGACGCCGATGAGTACGACAAGGATTCCGCCCGCGACTTCGCGCTTTGGAAAGCCGTGAAGACCAACGCCGACGGCACCCGCGAACACGCGTGGGAGACAGCACTGGGCGCGGGGCGGCCGGGCTGGCATATCGAATGCTCGGCCATGGCAACCAAGTACCTGGGCGATGCATTCGACCTGCACGCCGGCGGCGAAGATCTGATGTTTCCGCACCACGAGAACGAGATCGCGCAGTCGGAGTCGGCCACGCACAAGCAGTTCGCGCGCCACTGGATGCATGTGCGCTTCCTGCTGGTGGAAGGGCGCAAGATGTCGAAGAGCGAGGGCAATTTTTATACCCTGCGCGACCTGCTGCTGAAGGGCCATCGCGCCTCGGCCATACGCTATCTGTTAATGTCCGTGCCGTACGGGCACCAGCTCAACTTCACGTTCGACGGCCTGGCTGAATCGACCTCCGCGGTGGAGCGCCTGCGCAGCTTCGCGGCTCGCATGTCGGGCGCATTCGCGTCGGGCCGCGACGAAGAACTGGCGGCCGTGACCGCCAGATCGCTCGCCGAATACGATGCCGCGCTCGCAAACGACCTGAACACCGCGAAGGCCCGCGCCGCTATCTTCGATATGGTGCGCGCAGGGAATGTCGCAGCCGACCACGGCAGCCTGCGCGCGGAGAACGCCACGGAGATACTTGCAGTGCTGCATCGCTTCGACGGCGTCTTCGCGGTGCTCGAAGACCGCGATACCGAGATCACGCGCAGCGCGCTCGAATGGGCCGAAGCCTCGGGCCGGCTCGACGAAGCCAGCCCCGAGTTGATCGCCATGCTCTCGTTGTCCGACGCCGCCATCGACGCGCTGGTAGCGGAGCGTACGCACGCCAAGAAGACGCGCAACTTCGCCCGCGCGGACGCCATCCGCAACGATCTGCTGGCTAAGGGCATCCTGCTCGAAGACTCGAAGGATGGCGTTCGCTGGAAGCGCAGGTAGCGCTGAATCGTCAGGCCGGTCCGCATCCGAGCAGGCACCCGCGGCAGAGTATAGAGTGAACGTGAGCCGCGAACGCTGAGGAGATCATCTTGCAATTGCCACTGGAACTCTGGGGCGGCATCGAATGCACCGTCAACCGCGTCGAGGACACCTTTTACGACCAGCTGGAACGCTCCGGACACCGAACGCGCGGGGCCGACGACCTGCAACTCATCGCCGACCTGGGTATTCGAACGCTGAGGACCGCCTTTCACTGGGAGCAGTTCCATAAAACGAAATCATGGGAGCAATGGGACCGCCTCATCGCGGCGATGGAGCGGCTGGAGATCAATCCGATCGTGGGTCTGATCCATCATGGCAGTGGGCCGGCTTTCACCAATCTGCTGGACCCCATGTTTCCGGAACAGCTGGCGGCGTTTGCGCTGCAGTTCGCCGAACGTTACCCGCAGGTGCTCCACTACACGCCGGTCAATGAGCCACAGACAACCGGCCGGTTTTCCGCGCTCTACGGTGCGTGGTATCCGCACCACCGCAGCATGGTGAGCTACGTTCGAGCGATGTTCAACCAGATCAAAGGCATCGTGCTCTCGATGCGGGCCATCCGGACGGTGCAGCCGTTGGCGCGGCTGATCCATACCGAAGACGGCGGCGAGATCTTCGCAACTCCGCAGCTGGCATCCTACCGGATGGAACGAGAGCATCGCCGTTGGCTCGGAACGGATTTGCTCTGCGGCCGGGTGGATCGATCGCATCCGCTCTTCGGCTTCCTGCGCGAGCATGGCCTCTCCGAGGAAGAGATCCTTTGGTTCAGCGACAATCGCTGCCCGCCCTCCATCCTGGGCTTGAACTATTACGTCACCAGCGACCGCCTGCTGGACCATCGTATCGAGCTATACCCGCCTCGTGCCGGAGGAGACACCGGCACGGAGCCGCTCGTCGACATCGAAGCAGTCCGTGTTCGCGCGGAAGGATTGGCGGGAGTGGGACGCATCCTGCGCCAGGCCTGGCAGCGATACGGGATTCCATCGGCCATCACGGAAGCGCATCTCGGATGCGACCCTCTGGAGCAGACCCGCTGGCTCTACGAGGTCTGGCAGGAGGCCGAATCGGCCCGGCAGGCCGGCGTGGATGTTCGAGCGGTCACGGCCTGGGCGCTCCTGGGCTCTTATAACTGGTGCCACCTGTGCACGCAGGACAGTGGCGCGTATGAACCCGGTCTATTCGATGTCACGAGCGGAACTCCGGTTCCCACGCCTCTTGCAGTTCTGGCGAAACAGCTCATAGATGGAATCGAGCCTGAGGACGAAGTGAAGCAGCCGGGGTGGTGGCACGACCCGGATCGGTTCACGATAGATCCCATTGCAACGGAGCCTCTGGTGGAGGTTTAGAGCTTCGCCCAAGGGCTGAAGCAAGCTTTATGGCTGGCCCGAGATGCCAAGGCTGAAGCCCTGGCATCTCTAAAGGCGTCCGCATCAACTGCGAAAATAGCTTCAGAAGCTATACCGCGCGCCAGCTTCCACGCGTCGTCCGTTGTCGGCTGCATAGGGAACGCCGAACAGCGGCGAACCCAGCACTCCTCCTACGTTCGTCACGTTGAGGTGGTTCAGCACGTTCGAGGAGCGCACGTTCAGCGTCAGCGTCTGCTGATGGTCGGCTTTGGCGTTGCGCGTCAGCTTGAACGCGCGCTGCAGGTTGGTGTCGAGGTGGATGTTCCACGGCAGCACGCCCTTGTTGCGCGGGAAGACACCGGTGCCGCCGCTCGCGACGAGCAAGCCATAGGGCGTCTGGATAGCGCCCGCCTGGCCGGGCGTCGCGTATTGCGGACGATCGTTGAAGTCGCCGTCGCCGTTGTTGTCGAAGCCCGTGGTGACGTTGTAGTGCGCGTCGCCGCCGGCATTGAAGTCGGTGCTGAACTGCAGCTTGCCTGGCAGGTTCCAGGTGCTGTTGCCGAACACGTTCCAGGTGTTCTGGCCGGTGCGGTGCGCGAACTCGCCGGCATCCGAGTAGGCGCTCTGCGGCGTGAAGGTGGCCGTGTCGTCGGTGTCGTCGACCAACTCCACGCGCACCGAGCCGAAGAAGAACTGCACACGTTTGTAGGAGTGATTTTCCACGCCCACGAAGACCGCGCTCAAGGCTCCCTGGCCGCTGTTCTGCTCCTGCAGGATGTTTATGTTGGTCGCTCCTGGGCGCGGGCCGTACGGCTGGCCGTTCAGCGGAGCGTTGATATTTTCGCTGCGCGTGTCGTTCCACAAGCGCCCGATGTAGTAGTCGGCGGAGATGTTCCAGCCCTGCGGCAGCGATCTGGTGCCGCCGATATTTTGCGCCGTCCAGCTGGTGAGCCCGATGTGCGGCGCGAACTCGCGCATGCTGTAGATGGGCGTCGCGCCCTGCACCGGATTTCCGTAAACCGGGTTGTAAATGGTGCCGGTGATGCGATGCACGCCGTCTTCGCGCATCACTTCAGCTGTATTGCCTGCGTTCATCTGCCCGGTGAACATACCGGCGTGGGCGTGCAGCGTCCATGTGCCCTTTTTGTTCGGCGACCACAGGATTCCGAGCCGCGGCGTACTGCCGTTCAGCAGCGTCGGATTGGTTTCCCAGAAATACCGCAGCCCATAGGCGATCTTGACGCCGTGCCCGACGCTCCACTCGTCTTCGGCGAAGAGCGCGTCGCGTACCTGCACGAAGTCCACCTCGGGGCTGCCGGCGACGCTGCTGTAAGCCGTCGGCGTGCCCGCCGCATACTGCGCCACGCTGCCGAAAATGTACGTTCCGTTGAAGTTCGTCGTGAGCTGCTCATGCTCGTCGTAGATCATCATCTGTGTGCCGAACTTCAACGTGTGGTTCGTCGGCGTCCAGATGGCGTCATCGTCGAGTTCGACGTTCAGCTCCTTTAGGCGCTGGTTGCCGATGCTCGCCCCGCCGCCGGTGAACGCACCCGCCACCTGCAGCTGCGGCGCGGTGGATTGCGGCACGTCGGTCTCGCCATCCCAGCGAAAGCTTGCGCGGGCCTCGTGCATCAGGCGCGACGAGGCGGTGGTGACATCGCTGATGCGGAACATGTGCTCGTACTTGCCGCTGTCGTAGCCCGCTTCAGGCAGCGTCGTTCCGCCCCCACCCACGTTCACCAGATGATTCACATTCGCGCTGTAGCTGACGATGAAGGTGTTCTTCGCGCCGAGCTGCCAGTCGACGCGCGCCGTCCCCAGCCAGAGACGCTGCGGCGTCGCGACGTTCGTGTTCAGTGTAGAGGCGTCCACCACGGCAAAGTCATCGATGGAGCGATGCTCCAGCGTAACGGCGAAGTCGCTGCCGGTCCTGCGCACCGGACCGGCCAGTTCAAATCCGTAGCGCTGCTTGCCGATGGCCGCCTTGCTGGTGGAAAGCGGATCTTTTGCGTTCTCAAACGGGCTTCCGTTGGTGGTGAACAGCGCGCCGTGGAAGGCCTTCTGGCCGGGCCGGGTGTAGACTTCGACGCGTCCGCCTTCGAACGGAGGCTCGCGGTACTCGGCCGCATACTGGTCCGGATTCACCTTGATGTATGCGATCGAACTCTTTGGCGGAAGCGCGCTGTCACCCTGAAATCCATCAACCGAGATGGTGGTGCTTGCGGGGTCGCCGCCGCTGAGCGCGGCCAGCTGCTGCAGTTCGCGCAGCAGGTCGTCGGGGTCGTCCGCGAGCGCCTGCAGGCGCGTGCCGGAGATGGTCTGGGTCGCGCCGGCCGAGCCCGCGTCGGTGGCCGGCGTGTTGTCGCCCGTCACTTCGACATCGGTTGTCACCTCTTCGGGCAGCAGCACGATGTCGTTCGCCGCCGCATGCGGAGCTTTCACGGTAAATTCCCTCGCGGCGAAGCCCGCTTCCGTAACAGCGAGCTTGTGCGCGCCGTCGGCGACGCAGGTGAAGCGATAGCGGCCATCCGGACCGCTGACGACGGCTGCGCCTCCATCGAGCGTCAAGGTCGCGCCCGGAATAAGAGCCTGGGTGCTGTCGCGTACCGTGCCCGCGATCGTGGTGCCCGTGCAGTTCGCCTGGGCGAAGGCGTGCATCATAGACAGCGCCGCGAAGGCCGCGGCGGCAGCAAAAATCCTGTTCATTGCATCCTCATCTCCGCGGGGAAGGCCCCGCATCGTCGAAGGTTGCTACGCGATCCGCTCTCCCGAAGTTCCAAAAATCTGGGTGCCCCACATCTCGCATCTGAGATGTGGGACCGACACGCACCAATTCCTGTTGAACCACAGTAGAGTTTATCCCTCTTGTCCACAGTAGAAATGATCCCTTGCAGAGTGCCTTTTTGGAGGCGCAGCGATGAGGCGGACTGGGATGAGCAAGCGAGAGTTGGAGCGTGCTGAGGTATTCGGCCGCGTGAAAGCCGGCAGTCTGACTGACCTGCCCCCGGAAAACTCGACCATTCAAAGCTGGAGTTCTCTCGTAATAGATTGAAAGCGTGGGAGCGTAGCGATGAAGAAGAGTCGGTTCAGCAAAGAGCAGATCATTGGCATTCTGAAGCAGCATGATTCCGGGGTGAAGACGGCGGATTTCTGCCGGGAGCATGGCATCAGCGCGGCGACGTTCTACCAGTGGAAGCAGAAGTTCGGCGGCGCGGACGTGAGTGAAGCGCAGCGTTTGCGTTCGCTTGAAGACGAGAACCGCCGGTTGAAGATGCTGGTGGCCGAGTTGAGCCCTGGCGGTGAGGCGTTAAAGTCGGTCGTAAGAAAAAACGGCTGGAGC
>CAXTMK010000011.1:11177-31517 GCA_964245315.1 uncultured Acidobacteriaceae bacterium
AGGATGTTGCGCACATCTCGGTCGAGTTTCGGCTGAGCGAGCGCAGGGCTTGCAAGCTGCTGGGCGTGGAACGGTCGAGCTACCGTTATGCGCCAGCAAACTGCCTCCGAGTTTTGTGTCGGCACCCAAACCTTTCACTCCCAGCGCAGAGATGGTTGGGTACATGATGGACATGCAAAACTGGTAAGCATGATAGCTGCACCGCCAACAAATCCAAGTCGAGAAATCCCGACGAAGAGCAGGATCAGATTTGCCAATGCGTAGAAGCCGATCATCCGCGCCGGATTGATGTAACGCATCAGCGGAGTGGAGACAACTCGCCCCAGACCAAGTGCGACGAGAGTTCCTGTTAGCCAGTAACCCGCGGAGCGGTCCCCAAAGTAGTGTAGGCACGCAGATAGGGAATGAGGTTGCTCCCGATACTGACCTGCTCCCCGACATAGAAGAACATGGCGAGAATCGCGAACACAAGCGATTGATTACTAAACAGTCGCCCATAGGCACCACGCTGAGAAGTAGAAACCTGAGAGATAGCCTGCATATGCGTTGGAGTCAGGCTTTCGGGGAACTTGGCGAGGCTCAGAAAGATCGCCAGGATCAGCACGCAGATGCCGAGTACAACGTAAGTCGGGACCACCCGAAGGATCTCCGTGTGCAGATAAGCCGCGTACGTTCCCTGCGCTTTCATCGCACGCACCTGAGCCGGTGTGTTATCCACACCCGAAAAGATGAACCAAGTGCCCAATGAGCACGCTGGTGATCGCCCCAGGCGGGTTAAAGGACTGTGCGAAGTTCAGTCGCTGCTCAGAGGTATGCGGATCGCCGAACTGCGCGATCAGCGGGTTGGCGGCCGTTTGAAGAAACGAAGCACCACTGCCGACCACGAAAATCGCGACGAGGAATGGCACGTACTGCCCGATGCTTGCGGCCGGCCAGAACATTAGCGTATCAATGCCAAAAGCCACCAACCCGATAACCAGCCCAGCTTTGTACCCAAAACGACGCATCAACAAGGCAGCAGGTGTAGCCATGAAAGCGTAGGCCAGAAAATTCGCGGTCTGCACCAATTGTGCCTGCAATAAGTTCAGCTCGAACGATTTGCGAAACTGTTGGACTAAAATGTCAGTCAGGTTGTTGGACATGCTCCAAACGAAGAAGATAGTTGTGATTAGCAGGAACGTGACCAGGTAGCCAGCGGGAAAGATGGACGTGCCTGTATTCCGCGCCTTACCTTTGTGCGGGTTGTGAGCGGTGCCGTATTCTTCAGATGCTCCACAAAGCAGGTAAGTCAGAGTGATACAAAGTGATTAGGCAAACTGAACCATAATTTTGGTGAATTTACCCGGGTTCGCGCTCCAGGTAGCCAGTATGGCCGCCGCTTCTTCCGGTGGGACGATCGCGCTCACCGCATCCTCCACGGGAAAACTGCCGGCCTCCAACATGCGGATGACTTCCGCGAAATCCTCGGGCAACGCATTACGGCTGCCGAGGATGTCTAATTCCTTCTGCACGAAGAGACGCGTCTCATACGAGACTGGCTCTTTCGCATAACCGATGTAGACGACGCGGCCGGTGAAGGCTACCTCCTCTACCGCAGCGCGGAAGGTCAACGGCAGACCAATTGCCTCAATGACAACGTCGGGCCCATCGCCGGTTATGGCGACCAGCCGGTCATGCAGGTCTTGACGTCCCGTGTGGATCAGCTCCGACGCACCGGCGCGGCGAGCAATTTCGAGCTTCTGATCGTCCATGTCGATCGCGATCGTGCGAGCTCCGCGAAACGCCGAGGCGGCGATAGCCCCCAGGCCGATGCCTCCACAGCCGAAGACCGCAACAGTGTCGGATGAGGTAACACGGCCCCGCGCAACTGCATGCGCGCCAACCGTAAGGGGCTCGACCAGCGCCAGTTCTTTCAGGCTTAGGTTCGCCGTATAGAGCACAGTGTCCGGGACCGAGATGTACTCAGTCATAGCGCCGTCGCGCTGCACACCCAGCGTCTGGTTTCGCTGGCAGGCATTGACGCGTCCTCGTCGGCAGCTGGCGCACACTCCGCAGTGCGTGTAGGGGGATAAAGTTACTCCTGTGCCAGGTGCCAGCGTGCCGCCCCTGACCACGGTGGCCGCCACTTCATGTCCCGGAACCCGTGGGAACTCTACCATCGCGTTTCCACCGCGATAAGTCGTTAGATCCGTGCCACACATTCCCACCAGCTTCACCTGTAGCAGGACTTTATCCTTATCGGCCTGCGGCTCCGGTCGATCTACGAGAGCGGCCACTCCTGGTGCGCTTATTTCAAAAGTCTTCATAGAATTCAATCCTAATTGGATGCTTGTGCGATGAATACAAAAGTCCATGTAGCGTTACAACTCAGCCACAGACCAGCATGAGTCGCACACAAGTCAGTGCCGACTCATGCATTAACTCTAAAAGGTCAAGCGCCCTGTAAGCTGCAGACGACGAAAGCCATCAGTGCTCCCGCCAACGGCGGAGAGTGGTACGCCGAAATCCGCATTGTTGGGGTTAGAATCCGGCGCATTGAAGTTGTGTCGATTGAAACAGTCAAGGCATTCGGCTTTGAACTGGAAGCGGTACCGATCGCCTATCAGCGATGTGTTCTTGATTAATACGAAGTCTTCCTGCAGATAGGCGAAGTTGCGCACCTCCCCGGTCACCCGCGGCAGGTTGCCAAAAAGATAGGGACCGCCATTGCGCCTGGATGCAACATCGAGATTTTGATCGAGGAGCGCTGGATGCTTCTGCAACGCAGCATAAGCTGTGTTGGCTCCTGCCGGCTGCAGCAGGCCGTTAAAGATGCTGTCCATGGTTGGGTCCGGACCCGGCGCCGGAATGGGGGTGGTCAGCGTGGCGATGTAAGCAAACGGCTTAATGGTGTGCCGGTTCAATCCGCTTTTTAAGCTGGTACCAGAAATCTGAGTCAGGCTGAGGCAATCATTGAAATCAGGCGCGCCGCTCGCGCAACCGATCGAAAACGGCACTCCCGATAGGTAACGCTGAATGCCACCGATGGTGATTCCACTGATGAGCGCATTGGTGAAGCGGTCAAGGTGCCCGCCCAAGGTCTTACCTTTGCCGATCGGTAAGTCGTACAAGTAGTTCACCACGAAATTGTTTGGGATATCCTGGATTGAGATCGACTTGGCGCTCTTCAAGTTGTAAGAGTTTTGGATTAAGGCCTGAGTGCCGCCATTGATACCGCCGATCGCGGAGTCTGCGTCGGTGATTGTCTTGGACCATGTGTACGACGCATTGAACGTCAGACCGAATCGTGAACGATGATCGATTGAGGTTACCAGCGCTTCATAGCTGGTATGTCCCTTGTTCTCGATATCAGACGGTGTGTCCAAATTCCCGTACTGTGGAAAGGGACGGAGCGCCTGGCCCACTGTACCGTTGAATCCGGGATAAGGAGCCGTGATTCCGTTCGCCGTGAGCGAGGACGACCCTAGCCGGTCACCAAGAGCAAGGTCCGCTGCTGGGATATTGTTCATTTGCAGCAGGAACGACGGCAAATTCTGTCCGGACTGACCGATGTACCCGATGGTAAAGATAGTGTCTCGGGCAAGCTCCTGCTGCACCTGCAGATTCCACTCGGAGATCATGCCGTTGCGGCCAAAGCTGGGTTCGATATACTCCGTATCAGACGTGGGTGCAGCTGCATTTCCATTATCCTGCTGCCCCGGATTGAGATTGGGAAGGTTGGTGAATGGCGGTATGCCATTGTTCAGGTTCAGAGCTGGATTGAAGCCATCACCGGCCACGCCAAGCGAACCAGTGTAGCCCTCCAACGTCACGTTGCCCGTCCCGCCGCCACCAAAATCAGCGTAGAGCAGGGGCGCATAGAGGATCGCTCCGCCGCCGCGCAGCACTGTTTTGCCGTTTGAGTTGGAAGGACTGTAAGCGAAGCCGACGCGCGGGCCGATGTCCTTGAAGTACGTGGTAGCCCAAGCCGTGTTGCAGTTGCAGTTGGTGCCGAAGATCAACGCGCCCGGAAGACCGCTTACCGGATCGATAGCATTAGCCGAGAAGTTGGAGGTCATATTCCGCGCCTCGTGACGCGGCGTGTCCACCTCATACCGGAGACCCAGGTTCAGGGTCAGGTTCCTGGTCGCCTTAACGTCATCCTGAATATAGCCAGCAGTGTACTTGGTGATCCACTTGGGATCCTGTGCCGTGATCACGCGGACATAGTCGGGCAGACCGAGTTCGAGTCCAGCCAAGCCGAATCCCGTCCCTGCCGCGTGGCCGAGGCCGGCCTTGGCGTCAGCCGTCTCCGGGTTATATCCGTAAATCTGACCGTTGGCGTTTGTCGCGCCCTTGGCGATAAATTGTGTGTAACGAAAGTCGACGCCAAGCTTGAAGGTATTGCGTCCAAACTGCAAGGTAGCAGCATCGTTGATGAGGAAGTGCAACTCGGTGTGGTCGGTGTTTGTGGCTGCCCCCAGGGCAGAGACTCCGTCCTGCGGGATGATGTTGGGAAACGCGTTGGAGTTGATGCCGGTGATCCCGAGCTGCGAGGCGAAGTTGATGCCCTGCGAGATCTCGGACGAAAGGTCGTCGTTGTTGATCCGATTGACGCCGAACAAGAACGTGTTCAGGATCTTCGGAGAGACGATATAGTCGAAGCCGGCTCGAACGATTTCCGACTTTAGATCCTGGATAATGTTTCCGCCAGCTGCCCCCGGATATTGTGGCGCTGTTCCGCCGAAGGGCACCGTGTTTTCACGCATGTTGTAACTAGCGTACAACTTGAGCTTCTGCGTCAGGTTCTCGTCGATGCGGCCAGTGTAGGTGGTGTTGGTAAGCTGCTGCACGCCCGTGTAAACATAATTGTTCAATAGACCGGAGTTCTGCGGCATGGGATAAGCGTTGATGATCGCCTTACCGATGGGTGTGATCTGCCCCGGGTTAATGACGTTCGGGACACCCCCATACATAAACTGCGTTCGGCATTGCTGGCCGGCATACGCTGGAAGCGTGCTCGTCGTGCTGGTCGAAGGGTCGAAGATCTGTCCGTTCAGGTTAGGTAGACCGGTACATGGATTCACCTGCCCGGTCGGTGTCCCCTGCGCGGCTAGAATCTCAGTAAAATTGCCCTGACGCTCCAGCAGGGTGGGTACTGTCGAGGTCGTTCGGAACCCCTGATGTTTCTTGAACTGCTCGAACGAAAAGAAGAAAAAGGTCTTGTCGGTTCCGTTGTAGAGGTGAGGGATGCGAATCGGACCACTGAGCACGACGCCGTAATCGTTCTTCTGATCGACCGTGCGCTTGTTCTGCTGGTAACAGGCGGCTGCAGTCTGTACCCCCTGCTGCAGGCAGATAGATTGGTTTCCGTTATTAAACCAGTAATTGGCATCGAGAGCCGTATTCCGAAAGATGTCAAAGGCGCTGCCGTGGAAGACGTTGACTCCGCTGCGCGTCGCAAAATTCTCAATGCCTCCGCTGGTGCGCCCGTATTGTGCTTGCGGCGTTGAAGTCGTCACCTGAAACTCGCGAATAGCCTCTACCGATGGAGAGATCTCGTCAAAGGTTGAACCGTTCTCCTCACGTTGCGTGCTCAGTCCATCCACCAGCACCTGCGCTGCAAAGTTTTGACCGCCCCCGATCTTGCTCAAATAGATGCCCGCTCCCTGTGCTGCGCCGGAGCCCTGTTGAGTGGTCGCAGTGCCCGGTCCGACGGTACCGGGGATGAGGAAGACAAAGCTTTCGATGGCGCGCAACTGGCCCAGGCCGCCGAGCGCAAGCGGAAGCTCCTCAATCTGCCTGGACTGGATGACGCCGCCCACATCGGAGGTCTCGGTCTCGACGCCGGAGCCGCTCGCATCCACCTCAACAATCGTGTTGTCTGTACCGATCGAAAGTTTGATGTTGAGCGGTGTCGTCGTGCCGATCTGCACGAGGACACCGCTGCTTGCCTGCTTCTGAAAGCCTTGAGCTGTAACGGTCACCGTGTAAGTGCCAAGCGCAATATGGGGGAAACGGTAGTCACCCGCGCCGGTTGACTTAGCCGTATAGGCGGAGCCGGTGGCGTCATTCCTCGCTTCGATGGTTGCGTTTGGAACGACTGCGCCGGAAGGATCGGTAATACTGCCGGCGATCTGTCCCTGATTGGTCTGAGCCAGCGCGGGAGCGGCGACGCCTGAGATAAAGCTGATTGCCATACCGATCTGCATCAGCATGTTCCTGATCTTCATTGAAGGTGCCTCCGAAAGACTCGAACTTGAATTGCGAACGAGTCTAGGCTGTTATAGAAGGCGATGTCAATCACTAACTGTATCGCTAACTATACAGCAGTGGAATAGCCAGTTGGGAGTTTGGCCAGCCTGCGTGTCCAGACGTGGGCCGGCCCCACTGCTGCGCTAGTTCGCCGGCACAAAGGCAAAGCGCCAATACTGCGCGTCTGTGCCGTTAGCGTAGTACTGCTGGATGGTGGTATTGGGCGTCTCCAGCCCGTAGTAGAGATCCATCACCTGCTGATTGCAGCTGTTTGTGATCACGTTGTAGCCATTATTCTCGCCGTTCGCGGTGATGGACCAGAGTTGATTACATGCACCCGTCGCCGCACCGAGCACGAGCGGCGAACCAGCTGCCGCATTGGTGCTTGACAGCCCAACGTACATGCCGGTCGCGACATCCTTAATGGTCCACATGCCGGCCGCGTTCTGAACCAGGGTGAAGGTCTGGGCTTTGTCCAGGCCAAGAACCTGCGTGTGCATTGTGCCGCCACTTGAATCCATGTTCCAGCCCGAGATCTTGTTCTGGAGTGAATAGTTCTGTCCTGAGACCGGGCCGTCTGGAACCGCTGTCATGCCGGGAAGACCGTAGAAGAACGCCGTATGTTCGAACAGTAGATGATCGGTCGTAGTCTGGTCGTGGTCGTCGATTTCGAAGTCGAAGCGCAGATGCTTTGCGAACGGAATCGTATCGACCAGTCGGGTGCGGTTGAGGATCGTCGTTCCGTTGTACATACCCTGAGTCTCGTTGACGACCTGCGGCGGGTCGGCCACATTTGACGCCCAGGGAACCTGAAACAGAGCCGTATTGCCAAACGCGTAACCGAAGTAGTCCTCAGTTCCCGTTCCGCGAATAGACGGGTAGTTGGCGAGATTATCGGAGTCGACGTAGAAGAGCTCGTCTCCCTCGCCGTAGTAGTTGTAACTCGTGTCGCCCGCATCCTGGTACTGGTAGACCGTCTCGTTGTCCCCCACGTATACGCCGGAACCGTTGACATAGAGAAAGCGCTGCACCTGGTTGTTAGTCGGCGCGAGCACGCCATTGGAGCGGGAGACCGCATGAAAGTGCATGGACGTGGACGTGCTCCACGGGTAGGATCGCACATCGGCAGTCAGAGGCACCGTCACCGCCGAGGTAGTCGTGTTGTTGATCGTAATGGACGCGCTGGTCTGGTAAGGCATGGTCCAGCGAGTGATTAATGTCCCGTCTGAGGTCACCGACTGAGTCATCGTGGTGCCGGGGTTGATGCCCGTAGCACCGGAGCCATTCGTGCCGTCGCCTGAACCGAAGAATTGCCCGAAGGGCACAGCAGAGACGGTTTGTTCCCCATCGAAGGTCATGCTGATCTGCAGACCCTTCAACGTAGCCGCGCTGGTCCCTACATTCGTCTTCAAAAACCGCACAGCGTTTGCGCCGGCCGTTAGCGGGATGTTGACCGATCCGCCCGCGGGAATGGACGCATTGAAGATAGAAGCAGCTGCGGTATCGACCAGTGGGCTGGGCGGCCCGCTCGGCCCGTTCTGGCCTATGGGTGTGAACTGGGCCAGCGCGGCGCTCACCGCTGTAATGGTCCCCTGGTACTCAGCCAGCGAGTAGCTGACGATGTTCGTGCCCGCTGGAAACAGCTTGTATTCCATGACGTAGTCCATGATTGGGTAGGTTGTACCCGTTGGCCCGTCATAAGTCACCATGATGCTCTTGGCGAATGGGACAGGTAGATAGAGGTCTTGTCCGGACGTCGCGCCATACGGCACGATCGCAGGCGTGACCGGGACACCGGACGTGTAACAGAGCGGCGCCGATGCGTAGGCTGTAGCGCAGGTCAGCAACTGGTTGACATCGGCCATGATCGCCGGCGTCGTCGAACCATCGAGGTAGTAGCGAATGTTGTGGCCGGTGAAGTTGGGGCCGCCAACAAACAGGCGGGTCACTACGCCGGGCCCGTTCACCGACAGCATGATGTGCTGCGTGACGCCGTTAAGGGTGACGTCTCCATGAAAGTTGCCTCCGTCCACATCGCCGTCGAAATAGGTGGCGTTTGGCCCGTAAGCGCGCGGATCCTTGCTGTCTGACATTCCAGCTGTAACGCCCGCGGGGAACTCCGCAAGCGTGTCCAGGTTGACCATCTGCTGGAGGAAGGCGAGTGTGTCATAGGTCGTGGTGTTGATGGGAAAATTGGTTACGGTTATTGGCACGGTAGAAGTAGTGACTGTATAGTCTGTCGTGTCGGTGGGCGTAAATGTGACCGACAAGGTATCCGTGCCGAGTGGTTCGACGGCCCCTATCCCCGGTGTGTACACGAAAGTTCCGGGGGTGTTGGCCGTGGCATCCAGTTGCGCGGCGCTCAGAGCAGTGGACGTAGTGATGGGCGCCGGCGCAGGCCATGTTATCGTCGGCGTTCCTTTGCTCACGGTTAGGCTTACGCTCGCTGAGGCGCTCTTGTAGGTACTCGGATCAAGCGGTGCGAAGGTCGCGGAAAGCTGCGTCGTACCGGCGGCGGGCATTGCTCCCGCTGCTGGGCTGTAGGTAAACGTTCCCGCTACGTTTGCTGTTGCATCAAGCTGCGCGGACGACAATGGCGTCCCGTACGTAATCGCCGCAGGTGCGACCCACGTGATGACGGGCGCAATGCTCGGACTGGATGGTGTCGAAGAGCCGTTGCATCCTGCCAATAAAGTGAACGAAAGAGCGGAGAGGCATACCAAAAACGAATTCAGGCTGAACAAGGGCAATGACCCCGGGTGCGGTGTCGTGTTTTTCATGTGGTCTGGCATCTCCTTGGCGCTTCGGGTCGTTACCGATGTAGCGGAAGCTCATTTCGTTATACGCTAACTGTAGGGCTGACTTATGGAACGCAGGAGAGATTAGCACACGCATGGCACGACTGGGAAGTGTTCAATCTATATGCAGCATGTTTGCCCGTCGCTCATCCGTCGCTTCGATCCATTACTCACGCCGTGCAACGTCAACACCTTCCAGTTCTAACCCGTGACAAGGAGTCCCCGTGCAAGCTCAAACCATTCGTATCGCTGGACTTTTCTCCCTGATCTGTCTTTCCGGTGCCCTCCAGGTAGCGTCTGCGCAGCAATCGACAGGGCGGCGGCCGGATCTCACCCAGCAGCAGACTTACCGCGCGCAGCGCTCGTCCAGCTCGGATCCAGTCGGCGCTAACCGGGACTATCGTGCTGTACCTGCTGGCGCAACCGAAACCGTGCTCAATATCGAAGGACCGGGCGCAGTGACGCACCTCTGGTTTGCCGTGGCGGACCACGAGCCACTCGCGCTCAAACGGGTGGTCCTGCGCATGTACTGGGATGACGAGACAATGCCCAGCGTGGAAGCACCAATTGGTGACTTCTTCGGTCTTGGCCTTGGACAGTGCTTCGTCTGGCAGTCGGCGGTACTCGCCGTCTCGCCGGTCTGCGGACTTAACTCCTACTTCAACATGCCGTACGCTCACCATGCGCGCATCACAGTCACAAACGAAGGCAGGCAGCCCATTTGGGGGCTCTTTTACAACGTCGACTATCGTAAATACCGTGAGCCGCTACTCAGAGGTACGCTCTATTTCCACGCGCAGTACAGGCAGGCTCAGCCCAATCACGGTCTTGCGTCAGACTTCGTGAACAACCAGGATCCTCGTGCCGACGAACTGCTAAATCTGGACGGCCGCGACAATTACGTATGGCTGGACGCAAAGGGCAGAGGTCAATTCGTCGGCGTCACCATGTCTGTGCTGCAGAACCAGGACAGCTGGTGGGGTGAAGGCGACGAGATGTTCTTCGTCGACGGGGAGACGACACCCTCCATCGAAGGGACCGGTGCGGAAGATTATTTTGGAGGCAGCGGAGATTTTCGTCAGCCGTTTTCGTTCGCGTCAATTGGCGCACCAGTCGTTGGAGACGAAGTCGCGGGCAGCCGCTCTAGTGTTTATCGCTTTGAACTGGAGTCGCCCATTCCATTCACTTCCAGTCTTCGCGCCACCATCGAACATGGCAACGCGAATGCGCGCTCCGACAACTTCTACTCGGTCGCCTATTGGTACCAGTCCGAGCCTCATCAACCTTTCCCGGCTTTGCCGCCAGTTGAGGACCGAATCCCGCATCTGGTGTCGACGGGCGGACCGGGGGGCGCACGTGTTCCGGTTCCGGCGACACAGCCGTAAGGGGAATTGCAAACTACGGGCGATTGAAGGCGAGGACCGCATCCAGATGTACCCCGAGTACGGCATAAGCAATGGCATCAAGTTGCGCAGCCGTGCCTACAAGATGCATGGTTCGCTGCGTGTGTTCCACCGACGCATGGGACTCAAGTGCGACAGCGGGCGAGGATGACTCAAGCTCATAGAATTGTCCAAGCTGCGGCTTACCCGGCGCGGGAACGCCGTCGTTGTAGCAGTTTGCGACATCCCCTCGATACGGTTCCTTTTGGATCTCCCAGGCACTGTTCACGTAGTCCGCGGCTGGCTCCTGATCGTATTGCACAATGGTCAGGACGTGATGTTCGGGCTCGTAACTACCAATCACGCCACGCGATCGCTTTGGATTGATACCAAGTTTGCTCCGGTAGTTAGAGTCCGCCTTGAACAACGCCGTCGCTTTCGATATCTTGATACGGTCTGGCGGGACCGGGCCGAAGTAATCCGTCTTAACCGGAATGCCCAGCTGGCTGTCCGGTCCGGTGCGAAACGGCAAGATGATCGTTGCCGCGGGAGCCGCTCGAAATTGTCCGAGCACCCACAACGACAGGACGCCTTTGGACTTAGTCATCGGTTCAGCAGACAGATTGGTCAATGTGTTTACTGACTGATAGCCCACCATCTTTACGCCAGCTACAGAAGCAACGCCCAGGTGTCTCCACACCTCCGCGGGGGCCAACAGCTGCACGCGCCTGTCGATCTGAACATTGAATCTGGTGCCAGAGTAGTTGGTAAGCGTGAACGATTTGCGCAGCTTCACGTCACTTCTACTTTGGCTTACCACGCCAAAACCCTCAGTATCGAGTGCGGCCGGGGTATACCAGTGATCGAGATCAAACGGCACTCCGGGGGCAAAGAAGATGGAATACTGACCGCCTTCCGGACCAAGCCAGAGGCGATCCTCTCCGCCCACTGCGTTGATGTGCTGCTGCGCTTTGCCGGACGCGATAAGATCCTGGTTGATCCAGCCAAAACTGCGCCCCGCCGCCCCACCAGCCGAACTGGTCAAGACGCGTCCCTGCATCGCCGGCCAAACCGCGATAGTGGCGCCGTCGTCAGCGCCCAGCACGATCAGCTTGCTATGCGCGTCGACAAACGAAACCGCATCTCCGAACGTGTCGATGACATTCTGAGCTGAAACCATGACGTTCGCCGCCAACAGGCAGGCCAGGGTGAAGAGTGCTCGTGTTTCCTTCATGTGCTTTCCCCTTACTTACCACTCATAGACCCAGGCGTAAGTCGTGTAGGTTGTGGCCATCGGCTTTCCGGTTGGACCGGCGATCTTGTTGCCCAGCATCTCACCGCATCGGCACGCGAGGCGCAGGCCGCCGGCGAAGAGCAGCGGGTCGATATCATGAAAGCGGTACGCGGAGAACGTAAAGTTCGTATCGTCCTTGTGCGTCAGACCCGCCTGGGGCAGATGGTACAAACCCCGATTGAAGTAGTACGTACCAAGGAAGTAGTCCTCGAGACCTGACGACAACATTTGCGGCTCAGTAGCACCGCCGATGAAGGCGCGCATCTGTCCTTCCATAAACTCGAAGTTGGTACTTTGCGCCTGCATCGTCACTTGAAAAACCATGCCATCCCGTGCGACGTTGCAAAGATCGAAGATCTGCTCGGGCTCGGCATGCAGGTTTTCCTGCTTGTGAAGCCGAAGGCGCGCGGTGGGAGGCAGCGGAATGCCAGACACCTCGAGCGGATAGTTCTTGAGCCCGCGTACGATCCACCAGAAGACCATATCGCGCGCCACACCTTCCGGAAGTTCGGCGGTCACGCGGATGCTTTTACCGAACGGTATCCGGTAGTTCAAGAACATACCGCTGGGAGCACCGGTGATGCCGGCCCACTGTGTGCCCCACGGAGCTGCTGGATCGGCAAAGCCCACACCCACAGCCAGACCAAGTTCGGCATCGATCGATGGCAGGGTCTCACCGTCGATGTAGATACGTAACCGCAGGCCGCGGAAGTTGGCGAAGTCTCCGCCAAACCACATGTGATCGAGGTATCCGCTTCCCTGTTCTTCGGCAAGTGTGCCCTCGGCGTGTTCGGCAAAAGGCCTTAGCTCCTTCCCCACCTGACTGAAGGTCGTAGCGCGGCTGAGCGAGGTACGCGGCGTGCTGCCCGCAGGCTCCCCGGGAGCTGCAGCAAGAACAGGTGCAGCAGCCAGAGGTAACGAAGCAAAGGAAAGCAGTGAGAAAGTACGTCGATCCATAGTCTCCTCCTGGAGTTGTCTCTCGTGAACAAGCGGTCGATTCGGCGGTACACCCAGGCTAGAAGCTTGCGCGGACAGACGGTAGACCCGGATTGGATTGCCCCCGAAAATACCCTTCTTTGCTTTCTCGGTAATGGGCTCGCCCACTCCATCAACGTCGACCACCAGCGCTGATTTCCAGTCGCCACCAGGCACACTGGCCAGTCAGAGCCGGCGAGCAGTCTCTCCGGGCCAAAGACGCGGAGCGCGTGATCAAGGTAAGGCTGCAACTCTTCAGGTGTCCACCGCGTCCAGTCCGCTTCTGTCACCATTCCGGACAGCTTGCAGCAAACGTTCCTGTGTTCGGCGAGCCGCGCCAGATCGTCTGCCCACGGCTGAAACTGCTGCAATCTCAACTGCGGCTTGGCCATGTGGTCCAGCACAAAAGTCTGCTGCGGATGTTCCGCCACAAATCGACTCGCGACCTGTAGATGGTTTGCGTATATCAGCACGTCGTAGACGAGGCCGGCATCCAGCAAGGAGGCTACGCCGGTGTTGAAAGCCTCGCCGAGTAGGAAATATGGGTCAGGCTCGTCCTGCACTACATGCCTCACGCCCTTCAGCCGCGATGCATCACGAAACTCGCGGAGCCTTGCAGGCAGGCCTCCATCAGCGAGCGGAAGCCACCCAACCACACCGCGCATCTCGGGATTGCTGATCGCGCAAGCAAGCAGCCAGCGCGTCTCTTCTACGCTCTGCCTTGCCTGCACCACGATCGACCCATCCAGACCAGCCGCAGCGAGTTCATGAGTCAAATCGCCGGGCAGGAAGTCTTGACGCGGCGACTCCATCTCGTCGCGAATCCAGCGGAAGTCCTCCTGCGAGTACTGCCACAGATGATGGTGCGCATCGATCAGCTCAGCCATGATTTTCTTCGCGTCCAGAAAGCCAGGTGCGATTGTGAATCGGAGCAGCGATCTCCCTGATCTCCGCAAGCAAGGCGGGATTACTCTCGGAATGCAGCGCCCGCAGGTTGGCGTCCACGTGAGCGCGTGTAGACATACCAACCAAAGTACTTGCTACCCCGTCATGGTCGAAGCAAAACTTCAGCGCCACTTCGGATGCATCTGCCATTTGCGCAGTACAGTACTCGACGATCTTCCTCCCGGTCTCATGTACCTCCGGCGGAGCCGGATGCCAGGAAGGCGCGCCACGGTGTGTAAGGATGCCCATGTGCAAGGCTGATGCGTTGATCAACCCGATGCCATGCTCCTTCGCAAACGGCACCAAAATATCATCCATATCTGAAATTAAGAGGTTATAGCGGCAGTACGTCAGAATGCTGTCGACTTCGGCCCGCGAGGCAATCTCAACCAGGTTTTTCAGCGAATAACCGGTGATGCCCACGTAGCGCGTTTTGCCCTGCTGTTGCAGCTTTCGCATCGCCGGGATCGTCTCATTGACTATTTGTTCGACGTCGCCAAACTCCACATCATGCGCCTGCAGCAGATCCACGTGGTCTGTTCGCAGACGGCTAAGAGAATCTTCGAGACCAGTGGTAATCGTGTGCGCCGAGAAATCAAACTGATCGCTCCCATAGCGACCACACTTAGTCGCCAATACCACGCGATCGCGATAACCCTCAAGCGCCTCACCGAGTTGTTGCTCAGCCACTGTCAAGCCATAATAGGGTGAAACGTCAAAGAAGTTAATGCCACGATCTATTGCATAGCGGACAGCGGCTATGCCCTCTTTGGGGTCTGTTTGGCGGAAGACATTGCCGAGAGGCGACGCACCAAAGCTCACGATGGACACCTGCAAATCGGTACGCCCCAGCTGCCGAAGTGGCACCTCCTGCTCTATAGAAGTTGGCTTGTTCATAGTCGTTTCTTGAGTTTGCAAACTTTCCTCCGATCCGTGTTCAAAATGGCTAACATTCGCGATCAGTCTCCGCTACAGTAATCGCTTTCTTTACTCTCCGTCAAGCTGAGTTGCTGAGTCCGAGGACGACTAAAAACTGCAACCGTCGATCAGTAAGCGGGAGGGCAAGCCTGAGGCAAGATACTCAATGATAAGACGGACAGAGCCGTGCCCCTACACGATCGAAAAGCCCACTATTTCTGCAATGCGGTGCTTCCGGGCACGTTCAAGGTGAGGTTTACGGTTTGCGATGGCACGCTGCCGCTATTGGCTGTAACGCTCAGCGGGAAGGCGGTGGGCGGCTCAGTAGCGTTCGACGTGCTATTGCATGCCGAAAGTCCTGTAGCAAGGCAGAGCCCGAGCAGGCCGCACAGGCTGACGAGCAGCAATCTTCGCAGTCTATCTCTGGTCCTACCCCGTTTCAGCAGTGTAAGCGGAAGAAGGAGACACGCCGCCACACCTGCCAACCCGTTGATCCCAAACCCTTCGGAACGTCGCAGCGATGCGCCGACTGCCGGCACGTTGACCTTCAACGTCACTGTTTGTGGACCGATCGCACCTGGCGTGATCGACGCCGGAGAGAAGGACGCAATGTACGCGCTTGACGGCATGCAATTGACACCGATAAACACTTGCTCATTGAACAGTCTAAGACTTGGCATCACGGTAAAGGTATAGGTAGCCGTGGTGCCGAAGCCTGCGGTCTGCGTGGACGAGCTGCCGGAAGCCAGTGCAAACGTAAAGCCCCCGCCCGAAACTGTCACGGCCGAGGAAGTCGTGGTTAGCATACTGACGGGATCTGTAGCAGTGATCGTCTGCGGACCATCACTGAATAGCGTCACAGTGAACGTTCCAGTTCCCTTCGTCAGCGTTGAGGGCGTCGGCAACACAGCGAGAGGATCTGTGCTGGTAAACGTCAGGGTACCCGGATAGGTTGCGGCTACCGCACCGCCCTTCAGCGTCTCAGTGACTGTAAACGTAAACGAGGTACCCGCTGCTGCTGCCGCCGGCACGCTTAGTGCTGGGTTTGCCAGGCCGCCGGACTGCAGGTTCAGAGCCGTCGAGGTGCTACCCGCGTACACGCTGTCTCCCGAGTAGGTGGCTGTCACATTGTCCGCCGTCACCCCAGGCAGCGTGACGTTGATGGCTGCAGCCGTCCCCGTAGCGTAGCCGAGCAGGGTTGAGGTTGTATTAGGGTTGAAGTTCTCGGTGCCCAGGTCCGGGCGGCCGTCCCCATTGAAATCCGCCACCAGAGGTGTGCCCGAGCCCGTGTTCACTCCGACGGCAACACCGACGCGCGTGCCGAATGAGCCTGTGCCGGTGCCGTACAAGATGCCCGTGTTGTAGGTCGCGCCATTATCCTCGACGATGATGTCCTGAAAGCCGTCGCCGTTCATGTCAGCCAGCGTCACCCCATTGGCGTAAGACCCTCCACCGTCACCGATCGGATAAGTCATCACTGCGTGAAATGTGCCGTCTCCATTGCCGAGCAACACGCCTACGTTGCCGCTGCCACGATTAGACGTGACCACGTCCAGCTTTCCATCTCCGTTGACGTCGCCAAGTGCAACGCCTACCGGATTGACCGCGGTGAGCGTGCCGGTGCCAGCCGTGGCATTCAGAGGCGCGGCGAATGTGCCGGTGCCCTTGCCGCCAGTACCGTTGCCCAGCAACACCTGCACGTTGCCAGTTGTGTAGTTCACGCCCACCAGATCGAGGATGCCGTCGCCGTTAATATCGCCCGCTGCAAAAGAGTGATTGTTCTCGAAAGAAACGTTCGTAGCCACAATCGTGCTCGCCCTGGTGAATGCGCCAGTGCCGTTGCCCGGGAAGAACTGCAGGGTGTTGTCGCCTGAGTTGTCCACAACGATGTCCGCAAAGCCGTCACCGTTGAAGTCACCCACCACGGCTGACCAGGGATTGGTACCGGTCTTGTAGTAAACCGCGGGCTGGAAGGTTCCCGGAGCACTCTTGCCGACGTTAAGGTATACACCCATCTCGTAGTATCCTTCGTTGACCGGATAGGCGCCTCCTGCGGTCTCCGTGCCACCGTAAACCTCGTCGTAGTCGGTCACGATCATGTCCGGGTAGCCGTCACCGTTAACATCCGCTATGACGATGTGATTCGGATCAAAGCCCGCTGGATAATACGCCGCTGGGCCGAACGTTCCATCGCCTTTTCCCAGATAGACCTGTATGTTTTGTGTGCCGGGGCAAAAGCCGCAGTTTGGGTTTCCGTTGGCCGGGGCTCCCGGAGGCGCGGAGGCGTAAGGATTAGCCAACGCTATGATCAGGTCCGGTATGCCGTCGCCGTTAACGTCAGCGGCCACCGCGCCATCCGGATTGTAGTTCGACATCAGCGTCTGCAGGTTGCTGAAGCCGCCCGGACTGTTTGAGTTCACGGTAATCGTCTGGATGACTGTACCGGTGGTCGTATCGGTGAAGACGATGGTGCCGGACGGGTTCGTCTTGCCGAAAGCCGTCACCGTTGCGCTCAATCCATAGCTGCCCTGCGTGCCGGTCGAGGTCAGCGCGACGGATGTTTTGTGTGTCCCGGCTGCAGGCTGGCCCATCACGGGGCCTGCCAAGAAACCCAGCGAGAGGACGACGAGCAGGGGCAACTGCATGGGCGAGGCTAAGCGCATAAGATCTCCAAGGAAACGTGCTGGAACGAAGGCCATTTGGCTCCGCGCAGATTGTAGCGTCGAAGGACCAACGCTTACCCTGCTCAGGCATAGTCTACTCGCTACAGTAAGCAAAACAGGTATCGCTTACTTACTGGAGCGAAACAGAAGCTAATTGAGGCGATGAAGGTTTGTCAAGTCGTCTTCCTGCGGTCCCGAAGCGGGCGTCCCGCTGCGGGGAGGACTCGGCCTGGTGTCGCAAGCGGCTCACTGCAGAGTATCGTCGACGTTCTTGTTTCTTGCTCATGACCGTCTTGTGCTAGTGTGGAGCGGTTTACGGCGACTTCCGTCGGCACCAACCAGTACACGCTCGATGATGTAGCGACCGGGCTCTACCTCGGTGCAGCAAACACAAGCGCCGGGACGGTATTGAACCTTCACGTTTATCCGAACGACTTGTTCAAGGGTCGACCCCACCGTTCCAGGTCCAGCAGTGCCTGCATTGTTCACCAGGATATCAACAAGTCCCAGTCCCCGGAATAAACCGTCTACGGAGGACTGTTCGGCTATATCGCGCGTGTGCTTCAGCTCCTATCCCCGTCGCGGCAACAGCCGCTGCCGGCTCATTCAGGTCGACCATATGCACATGCGCACCAGCGTTGCTGAATGCCGTCGCGATAGCGGGGCCGATACCGCTTGCCGCGCCGGTCACGACCGCGATTTATCTTCAAATTGAATGTTCACGGTTTAGCTCCTTCCGTGCTCTGATGTCAAGTCCCCAACGATTCTTCGGTCGATACCAGGCTCCGGGCGAAAACTCTCTTTTTTGCGGATCGTGCGCTTTCTCGTTCAGTCGAAGCACGAGCGGCCAATCGCGGCTGCAGCACTACTTTGCGAAAGGCGGGCACAACCTCGCCATCCGCTAAGTGAGCTGCCTTCAACTCCAATATGAGCTTCGCCGTGCGCGCACCGATCTCCCGGCTGCGTTGGTCAACGCTTGACAGCGGCACTCGAACTATGTCATCGAAGTGAAGATTACCGCAGCCAATCACCGCAACATCCTGCGGAACGCGAAGGCCGAGTTCCGTTGCTCCCCGGATGACGCCGGTCGCGATTACGTCGTTGTAGCAAAAGATGCCGTCCGGCGGACGCCTCAGCTGGCTGAGCGTCCTAAACGCCGACTCACCATGCTGCTTTCCGTCCACGTCCACACTGCGGGCTTCAACAAGATACTCGGGTGGAACCCGCCGGCCATGCTTCGCCATGGTATCGATAAAGCCTTTCAGCCGCCGTTTGCCTGTGCTGTTTTCCGGGCCGCGTACGTGAGCGATTCGATCGCAGCCGACGCTCAAAAGGTGTTCGGTAGCAAGCTTACCGGAGGCGTAGTCATCTGAGCCGACAAAGTGTGCAGGAAAGCCATCGAACATCCGATCCACCAGAATCAAGGGCGTTTCACCTGCCTGAATCGTGCGCAGTCCGATGGGATCGCTCGTGCAGGACGCCACGACAATTGCATCAAGCCGATGCGCAAGCATGTGTTCGATCTCCTGCTGCTCCAGTGTCGCATCCTCCTCAGAAGAAGACATCACCAGAAAGTATCCATGTTCGCGAAGAACAAGCGAAAGGCCTTTCGCCACCTCCGCGAAGAAGGGATGAATCAGGTCAGGAACAATGAAGCCAATAAGGGAAGAACGGCCAGTCACAAGGCTCCGCGCAGCAAGATTAGGCCGATAGTTCATCTCCTTGACCTTAGCCTCGATGCGCTCCCGCGTTTTCCTGCTGATATCGGGATGGTTTCTAAGCGCCTTGGACACGGTCACAAGGGACACCCCAAGGTCCAGCGCTATGTCCTTCATCTTTACGGCCATGTAAGGGAATATACACTCAGCCAGCGACACTATGCAGCCGTGACGCGGCCAGGGTCGGAAGAAAACGAGGACATTTCTCGTTCGCAGAACGCTCGAACATTTGAATGTTCAAGACTCGGCTCCGAGCCGTCGACCAGGACCACATAGGGTGCTCGTAGAAATTAGGTTTGCACAGTGACTTTACGCTTAATTCGTGGGTCCGCTACAACGGCGATGCCCAGAATGGTCTTCGTATAGAACATCTGTTTGTTACTTCCTTCTACAACCTCCCACCTGGTATCTGGGAATGTCGAGAGGCTGCGAATCTCGTTTGTGTCTGTAATGCCAAAGGCCCAGAAGCGGAGTTCCAATTCCAAATTACGATGTTCGAACTCGGCTTTGAGGGCGGCTGCAGACGTTCGCAACACGAGCTTTACAGGAGCTGGCCAATTAACTCGTGCGTCGCTGTCCATTCGACGGGAGCACCTGGGTGAAGGTCCCAGTCAACAATCAATAGGTTGTAGTTTTGCACGCCTACCTGCTGCTGGGATGCTGCCCGACTAAATACACATTTTCATGTCACTAGAACTTAGCGCCTCGCCGATGAGGGACGACCGATCTGCTGCACCTTTGTAGCCTTGATAACGCACACCATTGATAAACAAAGTAGAGGTAGCGCGTACACTGACTTTGAGGCCCAGTTCTGCATCGTTGGCGACGACTCGAACGGTTTGATGGACCGCGATGCACGAGTCGAAAAACCTTACGAGTGGTTGTTCCAGCCACCGCCGAAGCTGCGAGCAGCGACCATGCCGCCAGACATCGGTACGCAGCGGTAACCGGGGGCTTCGAGCAGGGGCAGGCTGGACCGCAAAGTCATCTCGTTTGTCTCTAGTGAAACAGTGTAAGGTCGATGCTCTCTGCGATGGCCCGGTAGCCCGCGTCATTCGGGTGCAGATGATCGCCGGGATCGTAGGCAGGCAGGAAGCGTGAAGGATGGTCAGGGTCGCGGGTGACCCGGTCAAAGTCCAGCACCGCGTCGAAGGCGCGGGACGAGCGGATCCATTCGTTCACCTGTTGGCGGATCTCCTCGCCAGCGGAAGTGGCGTACGCTGCGCCTTCATACGGCGTCAGGGTAGCGCCGTAGACCAGGATGCCGTGCGCATGCGCGCGCTCAATCATCTGCTCGTAACCGCTGATCATGCGGGCGGCCAGCAGCTTCAAGTTCGCGGAAACGGGCATGTTCCCGATGTCGTTGATACCCTCAAACACGATCAGATAGCGCACGTTCGGCTGCGCCAGCAC
>CAXTMK010000011.1:31527-58766 GCA_964245315.1 uncultured Acidobacteriaceae bacterium
CATCGCGGTCAAAGCGAGCGAGGCCATTGGGTCCGGCAGCATTCTCAAGGATGCGATTGCCACCGATTCCCTCATTGGCGACGCCCAGCGCACGCAGATTCACGTTCTTATCCGATGCTGTAGCAAGGCGCTCAGCCAGTACATCCGGCCAGCGTGCATTCCGGTTCTTTGTGCTATGCACACCATCCGTAATCGAGTCGCCAAACGCGACGATTGTCCCTCCGGAGGCCTGTGTTTTGACCTGGATGCCTTTCAGGAACGTCCAACATGCGGTGAACTTTACCGCCGAGGCCGGCTCCACCGGCAGCACAGAGTTCGACTGATCGGCAAAAGAATGCCAGCTTGCCGTGTGCATTTGCTGCGCGGGTAGATGAAGGTCTATGGTAACGATCGCCAACGAAGGCAGCTTCAGTTCAATCGGATCGCTCAACATCATCGCGCCTGGCGGAATGATAACGCCGGTCGCACCATGGAAGCTGACGGCACGCAGAGACGAGGGTTCGATATCGCCACCCTCTCCGGACAGTCCGAAATCCACGCTACCGAAGACCAGTGAGTCCGTGCCGAATTCGTTGGAGAGCACCAGCCGCAGCTGATTTCCGCCGATCGAGAGGCGCACGGTTTCCCGAAGGGTCGCCGCGCCGATCGCAGGCGTTACTTCTGCCTTCGGAGACGGGCTCACCGGCAGGCTGGCCGCGGCCGGAGAGGCGGACACCGGTGACGCCGTCCAACTGTCCACCCAGGTGCCAGATGCGGACTGGGCGCAGCAGAGGGGCGCGAAGCTCAGCAATGAGAACGACATCGCAAGGAGACAAAGCCATAGTCTGGAGCGACTACCGTCGGGAAAACCGTTTCTCAGCATGACTTAATTCCACTCCCCAGGCCTAAATTCGGTGTCGCAACCCAACATGATCCTAAACGATTACTCTAACGAGCATACATTGACGTTCCCTATCGCTCTTTTTCAGGAGAACTGATGAGGCAGTTCGATGGTGCGTATTGCCCGGCCAGCGCGCCCGCTGCACGTGCACGCAGCAGAGCGGCCCCCGCTGGGGTGCCGGTCGCCTTAACTCCGACGAGGGCGGCAGCAAAGAAGATCATTCCTACAAAGCGGACCTAAGCCACGCCTGGAAAAACATCTCCTTGTACTGCATTTCTACCGCAAAGTGAAGCAGCAATCTAACAGACCGATCCAGATCGGCCTGGTCCGAGCAGAAGCATGGCCTGGTTGGATCGGATGAAAGCATGATGCAACGCGAAAGCCGCTAGAGGAGAAAATCCATGCGCGAGAGCGCGGAGGCGATTCTGCTGAGTGACGACATGAAGCACGCCAAACCCTGAGTTCCCTCGATCCCATCGGCACCAAGATTTGCGGCTCCAGAAGCGGCTGGCCTTGCCGCAAAGGATGGCAGAGCCTTTGAACTGGAATCACCCGCTCCTGACTCAATCCGAACATGATGCAGTCTCAGTGGGTTTACAAGGTGGTGTCTGGCCCCTGGAAAATCTACGAGGCAGCCAGATCCGGAAAGGATTCGACTCGATGCACCCAACCGTCAACGAACTCGGGATACTTCTTGCCGAGTTCCTGGTAGAATGCTAGTCTTGCCGCCTTGAACTCGCGGTATACCTCAGCCTGCGGGAGCGCGCTCAAGCAATCGATGGTCTTCTGGCCTATGTTGCCGTCCACGACCACAGGCGGAGCCGCGCCCATGTTGTTGACAACCTTCTGGAGGAGGCTGCTGGCGTGGGTGCCGCTGTTGACATAGAAGTCGAAGAGAATGTTAGCCAGCTCCTGAAGGATGATGTCATCGCCCCGGACGGCGTTCCAGTAGTTCGCGCGGTAGATGATGCCGGCCTGCGCGGGCTGAAGGTTCTTCAGGTTGTCCGAAGTGGGCTCGATGCCCAGCAGCGGATGGGCCGTGGTGGAGAAGACGCGCAAGGTGATGCCCAGATTGGTTTCGCCGCCTGGATCTTTGGGATCGTCGACGTAGCCGCCTTCGAAGGCGAGCGTGATGGGCAGAGCGATACTGAAATCAGACATAGTTCCTCCTTGCGGCAATGCAGGTTGCCGCGGGTTATGCAGGTGCGGTTTGGGGATGGGAGACGGTGGCGCAGATTACCCGTTCAGGGGAAGATGCTCTCCGCCAACGATGAGCCGAGATTCGGGTCAAGCGGATTGGGGCCGGCAGCCAGTACATAGCCGCTCTTTCCAGCCTGGCACTCCACGATGACAGTGTCGCCCTTTAAGGCGAGGCTGACCCAGGTGTCTCCCTGCTGAACGATCGTGCCACCCTGCTTGAGCGCCTCATTGCCAGCGCGTGCTTTGCAGCTATCGACGGATAAGCTCGCAGAGTCGAAGTTTTTTCCGGACCACGAAATTGCCGGAAGACCACCCTGCGCACGCCAGCGCGCGTTCTCGTCGGCCAGCCGGGTGTTTTCGGTTTGCAGGGCTTCAATCTTCTGGGTCTGCGCGGCGTCCGCAGGATGGATGGCGCGCTGGACAGAGATGATTCCGCCGGTCGCGGCGGTGACAAGCGTTCCCAGGGCGGCGATCGCCCCAGGAAGCGTTGTCCACCATGACTTCGCTTCGACAGTGGATAAGTCAGTGGCCGGCATCAGAGACTCCTTTCTTTTTCCAGAAAAGCCCGGACAACGCACCCGCCATGGTACCTACGTCGTTGAGCACGTTGCCGGCGATCTCGGCTTTGGTGACGATCAGGACGGGATCGGTGGCCGGCGGCAATTGTGGCTGCACAGCGCACATCCAGCCGATGATCTGGATACCGGGATGTGTGAGCGCCTGCGAGCCCGAGCTGCTGGCGGAGACAGAAAACGGACCGACGGCGGTCGCACCCTGCACGGTGGAGTTGCCCAGCCCGAACGCGGCGGCGCTGATGCTGAGGTTCTTGACCGCGATGAATGCGATGGGAACGTAGGCCAGCGGGCCGGTCTGAAGCGGGGTAGATGAGCCGGGCGGTGCTACGGAACCAGGCGCCGGCGTTGCCAGTGGACCCGACGAGAAGTCGCCTTTGTGCTTGCCCGGCACGCACCAGCCCGGCGTGGAGAGGAGAGTGCCCGAGAACCACGAACGACGAAGCTGCACGACGCAATACTCGAACTGCAGCGGGGCGGAGACAGGACTGGCGGAGCTGCCGATCCCATTCTGCACGGAATTGCCGTTCCAGGCATAGCTCGTCCAGTTGTCCGCCTGCGCCGGGTCGTACCAGTTCGCGGGGGTTGCAAAGGCCGGCTGGAACCTGCTCGCGGCAAGCGTAGAGCCGAGGCTGGCGTTGTCGAAGGCCTCCCGTGCGCTGGCCTTAAGGGCGTTGAAGGAGGCGACGGCCGCATCGTCGGTGGGCTCGGCGGCGTTCAGCACCTCCGCGTAGAGCGTGGAGATGGTTTGCAAGGTCCGCTGGTACGTGCCGGAAGCAAGGTCGGGGAGAATATCGGCTTGCGCCGAGATCATCTCCACGGCCAGAGACCCGCTGTTGGGCTGGTTGGTGGTCAGGCCGGGTTCGAAGCCGGCCGACTCGAAGACCAGGAGGCTGTCGCCGCCGGCGGAGGAACCCTGACCGCAGGCATTGCGAAAGTGAGCGTAGACGTCCTGCATGAGATCTGCGGTATCGCTCATGGCTCACGCTCCTGCCGCTACGGGTTGTGCATCGGTGGACGTGGGCCCGAGGTTGACCGGGGCCTTCTTCCTGGGGAGCGCGGGATCGTCCATCTGCGGGCTCAACGGAACGATGTCGCTCAGGAACGCGATGATCTGCGCGCCGTCGATCTCAAGCGTGGTGCCGTCGAACGACGTCGTGTGGCTGTCGCTGGAGCGATCCTGGGTGGAACCTGAGCTCGCACCCTGGGCGGAGTTGCTGCTGTGCTGCCCGCTGCCGGACGCTCCGATCGGACCGAAGTGAAAACCGCCCGATCCGCTCCCGCTGACCTGCGAAGAACCGGTGGAGCTATGGTCCGCGCTAAAGGTCTGCTGAAGCGTGTGGCCTGTATCTCCCCACGAAGAGCTGGTGATCTTGACATTGCGGATGACGAGCATCTGCTGGGGTATAGCAGGCAGGCGGCTGGGGGAGTTACCCAGTTGGCCTTCGACTGTGCCATCGCTGATGTAGCCGGCGCGCTCGCCCTGGATGTACCAGTTGTTCATGTAGAACAGATCGCTGATCAGCCATGGACGGCGGATGTCGACGAGCGCCCACTCGAGCGCAACCTCGAAGTCGCTGCACTGGTCCATGCTGTTCTCCGTCGACGTTGTGTTGGCCTGATCGCCGCTCGAAGCTTCCTGGTTTGCGGCACTTCCTGAACCGCTGATACTGCCGAATAGGCCAAGGCTGGCGCTGGAGCTGCCCGAGGAGGAATTCTGGTGGTTGTTCCAGTACATGCTCCGATTGGAGTCGGTGACGGTGCTGGCGGCGTCGTCCTTGGAGGTGCGCTTGATGTCCAGAGTTTCAAAACCGATGTCATCGGCATCAGGATTTGACCACTGGCTGGGCTCGACGTAGCTGTACGGAATGGTGGTGGGAACGCCGGCCAGGCCGAGATTCCAGACGTCGTACAGCTTCTTTGCTTTCGCGATCTGCGCCTGCTGCATGTTGATGCCCTGGCTTTCGTAAGCGGCAAGGGCTGCTTCGACCTTATCGGCGCCGCCGGCCTTCCAGTCGTTCCAGGCGTCATCGACGTCCTGCTGATACGGAGCGGAGAGCTGCGGCCAAAGGTTGGCGGTTGTGGGATCGGCGAGGGTCTTGGCTTCGGCGGCTGTGTAGGCGGCCTTGACGTGAGCGTACTTGCTTGCGCGATCTACGTAGCGTTTATAAAGCGGCGTCTGCTCCACAATCACAGGATTGGCGGGGTCGGAGTTGTCCATGACGAAGAGCACGTTGGTGGCGGCGGTGAGCGCGGCCTGCTCGGCGTCCGGCAGCGGGGGAACCTCGATGGCGGTCATGGCCCCGATCAGGCTGGAATACTCGAAGCTCAGATTACGCCCGGTCTCATACGCGGAATAGGCACCGTCGTCGGTGACCTGGAGCATGAGGTCGCAAAGCTGCGAGGTTTTGAACGCCGCTTCCATGGCCGCGGTGGGCTTGGTGTTCGTACCCGAGGCCGCGGGAACGCCGGTCGCCGGACCCGAGGAGTTGGGGCTCCATGCGCCGTCGTAGTCGGCCTTGCTAATCGGCATGCCGAGAATGAGTTGCGAGTAGACGAAACCGCTGGAAAGCTGTTTGCCGCTGGTCTGGGTGGGACGGCTCTGCTTGACCGTGTCCACGATGGTGTTCAGTACGTCGATGATGGTAAGTTCCGGAATGCTAGGCATGTGCGTTCGAGCTCCTTTGCTGTATCGCGTTGAAGGTCTGGCCGTGCAGGCGCGCGTCGGCGCGTGGGCGCGTGAAGGCGTGCCTGCGGTGGTTGGGTGGGTTGTTGCGTGGGGTCAGGAGGTGAAGCCGCTTACCTTATTCCAGGTGTCCTGGCTCGAAAGGAACGTGCTGGCGTCGCTGTCGGTTGTGTCCATGGTGACCTGGTTTCTGTCGTCCACGCCAACGTTGTGGGTGCCCTGCGTGAGCCGTTTGTGGACCGCCAGGTCCATGAGGCGGTGGCAACCGCCGTCGGTCATCACCCGGTTCAAGAGGCCCGCTACCTTATCGCCGAGAGGGCACTCGACTGTAGCTGAGGAGACGTTGCCGTCGTCGTCAAACACAACGGAGATCACACCGGCTTCCATGACATCGTCCGCGAAGTTGGCGTTGATCCAGCCCTCGGACAGAGCGACCTCAAAGGTTTGCACCGCGGGAACCACAAAGTTCTTCAGCGTGATGTTATCTTCCTGCACGCTCGCGATGTAGTTGAGGCGGTCGTCTTCGTTGTTGTAACTGTTGTACGCCTGCTGCATGTCGTCGAAGAGCGTGGTGCGCGAGTCGGTACCCGCATTGGCGTTCAGGACATTGGCGCGAAGATCCTGGATCCAATCTGCCAGGGAAAGAGCTGTGCTTGCCTGCGCAGCGCGATCGACTTCGTCACTGATCGCGGTGGCCACTTCGAGCAGCGGCTTCAATGGGAGGTCCATGGCTTCTCCAAGCTGGCTGGCGACTTCCTTCGCGATGACTTTCGCGCCGGCTTTGAGGGCAGCTCCGACGACATTTGGCTGTGCATCGGAAGGCGAAGGAGCTCCCATGGCTTCCTGAAAGTTCGCCAGAGCGGCAAGGTACGCGTTGAGCAATCCGGACTGGAGGTCGGCGAGACGATCGGCGCGAGCCTTCATCTCTTGAATGTCGTCATCGTGCGCGAGCTTTCCCTGATCGTCCGGGTTGTTGTCGATGGTGGTGAGAGGAGCGGCGGACGTTGTGGTGTCCGTGGTTTCGGCAGTGTCAGTGGTGGGCATACGTTCTCCAGTAGGTGTGAAGTGAGCAGAAGCCCGGCCGGGTCGCCGCCTGAATGCGTCAGGCGGCTGTGCAGTAACGACCGAACTCGCTTGCACCCTATAGAACGAGGTGTGGCGGCAAGTTCCTTTTTGAAAAGCTAAAAAAGAAGATGAGTATTAAGTTTGCTCAGGCGCGATCAACCAATGAGGGAGCCGTCATTCTGGCGCAGCCAAAATCTCTGCATTCGCTGTTCGTTCTCGTTTGTGCAAGCCTCGAAAGCGAACGGCAACCGCAAAATCAACTGCGGAAATTCTGGCTGCGCCCAGAATGACGGCTTGTGGAGTTGGGCCTGCCGGATCAGGCTTGATCATCATCAACAAGAATTTCCTGCAAAGGCCAGCGCTATGATTCTTGCTCGTGAAGACCCCATCGTCCAGGTTTTCTTCCCTGCACGTGGCACTACTCTGCTCAAAGAGTTCGCAGAGGCGACTTCGCAAGACTTTACGTTCCTTGACCCGGAGACTTTAGCACTCCCCGCGGTTCCGCGTTCGCAGACATCCCCAGGTGTTGCGCCAGGGAGGCCAGGCGTCGCTGCCCGGTCTAACGTTCACCGATCGCTTCCACACCACCGGCACACGCGGCCAGGTTTCCATACGTGGGCTCGGGAATGGCGCCATCGGGCAGCCCAAGCTCCTCCAGCGTCAAGGTGGTGTCGCCTTTTTCGAACACCATCGCATGAGTGGGAGGCGCAAGGCGGAAATCAGGATGGACGGGCGGCATCTGCGCGGACCCTAGCGGCCGGATCCTGATCAGGCCGCGGAGCAGATTGAAGGTCTCGGTGAAGTGCTCATCCTCTGCCTGCACAGAGTCCATGGCCTGCACAGAGCCGATCAGCGGTTTCTGCACCGCGTGGACGCGGATCACGAGGTGTGTCTCTGGGCCGGGCGGAGGAGGGTCCAGAGCAGGGAGCCCTGGTACGGTGGTGCAGGCAACGCTGAACTGCGGCTTTTCGCCGGCGTACTTATAGATAAAGATCAACGTGACAAAAAGCGATACCGGTTTGCCGTCGATCCCAAGCTCGTACTTGTCCGCAGCGCTTCCCAGACTGATGGTCGCACCCCGCAACTTGCCTGCGGCCCGAATCTCATCCGGGATGGGAACGGAGATCCGCCTGGCCTTCGCCGGCGTAGAGACACTGATCTCCTCCTGAGCGCCCGCGCTTCTGACGTAAATAATGCCATACTTCGCAGCCGCGGCCTCAAAGACCTCACGGTAGCTCATCGCAGTGTTTCGGCTGGGCTGCATGTCGACTCGATACCTGTTCTCTTCGAGCATCTCCGCTGTCAACGTGGGATTGCCCTTTGCCCCGGGCGGGTACGGCCATACTCCATAAACGCACACATGATCAGGGGCATCGACATAAGGGCAGATTGCCAGCACACGCGTTGAATCGTCACGATCGGGAGCAAACATCCATGCTCCTTCAAAGAGGATGGCGACATGCTGCTCGGGCAGCGCAATCGCCGGCTGGAGGTCGATCGTTGTTTTGGTCTTGGCAGGCATCGTGTTCCCCGGAAGTCGTCTTGCGGTTATTGTATGAAAACTTCTGAAGCTGCCCAGAAGTACGGGTGAGATGTTTCCACCGACGCAGCCAGTTCGGCCTGCGAGCTTCGCAGCGCTTCGGTAAACGGTCTCCGGTCGCTCAGGGCCGCATAGAAGCCGGTCATCAGTTCGCGGGAGCTTTGCGTATCGACATCCCACAGGGTAGCCACCACAGCGCCGGCGCCGGCGGCGAGGAGCGCATGCGCGAGGCTGCCTGTCGTGCTGACTCCGCCCGTGTCGCCGCCGCTGGAGCACGCAGCGAGGGTCGCCAAAAAAAGGTTTCGCAGCGGCAGAGAGGCGAGATCGGCGGCGCGGAGAGTGTCTTCGTGGCCGCCAAGCAGCAGGCTGGTTCCTGAGCCGCGCGCCACCGTATGGCCGCTGTAGTGAAAGATCTGCGCGGAAGGAAGCAGGCGCAGAGTGGCCTCGCTGGTTGCGGCGCCGGCACGTAAGACTGTCGCTCCGGGAAAGCGCGCTTCAAGGTCACGCGTCTCCAGATACTGCTGAGGCAGGATCGCGATAGCGCCCGAGGGATCCGCCTCCCCGGCTTGCCTCCCTTCTACCAGCAGCACACGCGAACCAGGCGGAAGACCGGCGGGGCGCGGCGAACGAACGCTCCACCAGGCAGGCAAGAAGACCAGACCATGCGCCAGCCCCATGTACCTGCCGTCGGGTTGGGTCAGAGCCGCGAAGGGCACATGCTGAAGGCGCGGATCGATGTCGAGTTGAATGGAGCCGGCGCCATCGATCTGCTGCCGATAGGCCGCGAAGAGCATCCCGAAGAGCTTGTTGCCGGTGATGCGGATAGCTTGAACAGACGATTCGCGATGCGCGCACAACTCGGCGAAGGTGTCGGCAAGGTCCTCAATCGATCCACTCGGAGCAGCAAGGCGAAGCATACGCACATCGCCCGCGGGACCGATCGACCAAACGGTGTAGCCGTCTTCCGTGCGGCCCAGAACCAAGGTGAGGGCCGCAAGCCGCCGCGGATCGAAGCCGGGGATCTTGGACAGCGTGCTCTCCTTTGCGGAGTTCGGCTGGATTCGGGTAGTACGGTACGCTGCGGCACGATACCACTCCCACGCCCGTAGCGCCGTCTCGGCTTCACCCTTCATCTCCAGGCAGTCCACCAGCAGGCGATAGACGCGTCCGTTGCTTCGTTCCCAGGCAAGGCGCTGGCTTTCGCCTTGTGTGGAGGACAGCGATGCCTCCGTATCTCGAAGGGCAGGCGCAAGCTCCTGCGCGGCGCCAGAAGCATCACGTTGCATGAGCAGAAGCCGGGCGAACTCCATGTAGTGGTCCTGACGCACCACGAAGTTGTCCGTAGCGGAGACTGCCCCATCGGCGTCCTTCATCCGCGAGAGCGCTTGGTCGAGCTGCCCACGGCGGGCGAGCCACTCGGAGCCGTCCGCTTCCCAATCCGCGTGATACAGCCGGGTCGCCGCACCTGAGGGAAGCGCCTTAAGATAGCCTTCGGCCGACGAGAATGCCTGCGCGGCGTTCTGCTCGTGGCCAAGCTTCGTCTGATCCCGGCCCAGGAGCTCTTCGGCATAAGCGCGTACCTGCAGATTGGAAACAGCTTCGGACGCGTGCGCCGCGGCGTCAGCCATGCCTGCCGCGGTGTAGTGCAGGCCCTTTGTGGTCAGGGCCAGATGGATGGACTGCAGAAACTGATAGGCGGGCATGGCAGCGTCGCTGCGGCCGGCACACTCCCGAAGGCCCTGTGCGGCCAGGTTCCATGCCTCCTGCGTCTGCCCCAACGAGTCGTACCCCGCCACCAGAAAGCCTTCGGCACGGAGCGCTTGCAGGGGAAGAGACGCGGCCCGCGCCCGTTGCATGGCGTCGGTGACCTGTGCGACCGGCTGCTCCGCCTTGCCCGTTGAGTCGTTGCAGGCCGCGGCCTCCAGCAGCAGATGTCCATGCAGCCAGGCATAGGGCTCCGTGGTGTGCAGCCGCAGCAGAGGATAGGCCCGCTGCAGGCACTCGCTTGCCTTCGCTTGCCGCTGCAAGGTGTAGATAGCTTCCACTTCAGCGCGCAGCATGCCGGCACGGTTCGCCGCCTGCCCAAACATCTCGACTGCTTGCTGTGTCTCACGGGACGCCGTATCGGCATCGCCTGCGGCGTTCGCCTCCAGGGCACGGCTGAGATGAAGCGCGGCTTCAAGGTTCAACTTGCTGGAGGGCGCAAGCAGCATGTCGCGCACCCACCTATCGTTGTGCGTTGCTCCTAAAGCAGCTAACCGCAGCAATGCGTCGTGTGTCGCCGGCGAAGAGCCGGCTTGCGGAAGCCACGATCGCGTGGCGGCATCGAGGTAGAACTCATACTGGTCATCGGCAGGATGAGCCGGGGAATCAGCCACCTGTAAAAAGGATTCCGGCGACCGGTTGCTCTCACCCCGGGGCTGCGCTTCACTCTTGGAAGAGGCCTTCAACACAGCAACCAGACGTTCGTTGATCTCCTGGCGCCACGCCTGGTTCTGCTCTGTCTTCAACGCTTCGCGGTAGTCCTTCGCGGCCTCGTACAAGATCGACTGCCGCTCCCAGCAGAGGGCGCGATTGAAGTAGGCCCGCGCCAAAGCTTCCTTGTCCGGCGTCGCTGCCATGCCGTCGATCACCTGGCCGTAAATATCAACCGAACGCGCATAGGATAGGAGGTCGCCACTGGCCTCACCGATCTCGAAGTATGCAGCCGCAAGATCACTTTCCAGGCCGGGGAGCGCAGGGTTGAGCGCGGAAGCTGCCGCTATCTGTTCCCGTGCCGCCTGACCGTTGTTCTCTACTAGCGCGACTCGTCCCAGGACCAAGTGCCAGTAAGCGTCGTTGGGATCCTTATCGAGGTGCTCCTGTGCCCGCAGGCGCAGACGAAGCAACTCCGTCGGCTCGCTGGGCGCCGACGCTCCCCGCGTGAAGGAAGCCAGCGGAACCGCATCACCGCCGGGAAGATGCAGGTCCGTGCGGCGTTGTGCGTCATACGCCGCGGCGAGTAGGGAGCCCTCGGAGTTGGCTCGGACAAGGTGCCAACCAGCCAAGCTCAGGGAGAGCAGAAGCATGGCCGCGATCACACCGAACCAGACACGTCGTTTCGGAAAGGGAAGCACTCTGCCCCGCTTCGCTTCCGCGGAAGACACCGCGGCAGCACTCAGGGCGCGCAAGTGAGAGGCGGTCCGCTCCTGCCAGGGGCTTTGAGAGCTTTCAAGAGCCTGGATCTCCTGCTCAATGGCATCGCTCCCCATATCTGTGCGCGCCGCCTCCAGCTCCGCCGCACAGTCGCTGCATCCGGCGGCATGCTGCATCCACCTTACGGCATCCTGCTTCGAAGCGACCCCCGCAGCTATTTCGAGCCAGGCGTCATATTCCGGGCAGTCGTTACCAGCTGCGGTTGCCGGCTCGGTTCGCAGACCCCGGAGGATTCGATCTGCCTGCACGAACTCCTCGCACTCCGCGCAGGAGCGCAGGTGATCTCGAAGCTGATTCACGCGAAGCTGCTGCTCAGGGGAAAATGAAGACGGAACACCAGCCAGGAGCTCCGCATCCAGCAACCCGAGGTGAGCAAAGGCATTCGTCATATTATTTCTCCTAACGCAGAAGAGGGGCGTGATCCTTTTACTTCCGGTGATTTCGGGTGAATCGCGGAGCGTACCACCTTCACCAGCCGCAGCAGGCAGCTTTCCACGCCTTTCGCCGACAGCCCCACTTCCGGCAGAGACGCAATTTCGGCGGCAGTGAATCCGTCCCGGTAGTAAAGCCAGAACACTTTGCGATCGCGCTCACTCGTCTCGGCGCGTTGCAAACAGCGCTCGAACTCTTCGAAAAGCATCTGCTTCTCCGCGCCGGAATCCGTGGCAACGGCTGTCTGTGCCAACACTTCCGGCTCAACCGAGAACTCCCCCGCGCGCTTTTGAGTGCTGATGGAACGAAAATAATCGTTGGCGACAGACCCTGCAACGACCTTGATGAAACCGAAAACGGCTGCCTCGTGCCGGAACTCGAACTGTCGCAGTGCCTTATTGTTGTCACGGCAGAGCCGGAGAAAGGTCTCTTGCACGAGGTCATCAACCAGGCTCGCATGGTGACCCCCGTGGCGCCAGCAGATGCGCAGGACGACCGAGGCGATCAACGGCTGAAAGTGCCGCACAAGCTGCCGCCAGGCTTCCTCCGAGCTTGCATTCAGGCAATTTTTGATTAGTTCGGATGCAGGGACTTCATGCACTGGCATTCTAGGGGCCTTCTAAGAGTGTCTGAAGAATTGTACGCGATGAGTTTAGGACGTTAACGAAACAGCCGGGCCTCGCAAAAGGACTTCCGTTTTCGTATAAGCGCAATCAGACGCCTTTCGAGGCATAGAGGAACAAACCGGAAGTATGGGCCAGATACTACTGCATGTCTCTATAGAAACTTTTCCGATTCACAATTCAGAGCGAGGATGAGCTTTCGGAGTTCAGTCTTACGCAAGATGACGATACGCACCATACAAGCGTGCTGGCGGGCCGTCTGCTGTCAATGCTCTGTGGTGGACGAGATATGGTCACGTGGACGAGATATCGTCACAGAGACCGGCACTCGCCGAGTGGTGTTTGCCTCAAGTGGTGCGGTGACCGCAACCTTGCGACGCTCCTGGGTTTTCGAGCGCACCCGCAAGGCTGCTTGCAGACCACGGGGAACCCGGGTCGAGCGTCCACGCCTGCTCCGCCGCCCGCAGTGAAGCGTCCCAGTCGTCTCTTAGCGCCTTTGCTGGCCTATGGCCCGCCGTTTGCGGTTGACATCTCTGAACGCCCGTACGATCAACTCGGCTACGCGTCGTCCCCCGTTCAGGCGATTCTTCGTCGCGCGGCAGTTGCTAAGGCAACGGCTGTGCCGCCTAAGATACAACAGCGCCGGGGCAGCATAGGACAGGTTAGCGACGCCTCTATCCATCAAATCATGGAGCGGATCGGCGCCGCGCGGGGTAATTGAAGCTTCAGCTTGGTGCATCACCTTCACGGGGCCGTCTGTCGAATTCCGCCTTCAAAAACGGCACTACTGCGCCCGCCAGGATCATTCAGCTACCACTTTAACGCGGAGTGGAGCGACAACGATTCTTCCATCGCAACCGCAACATCCCGCCGGCCGTTTAGCCTTGTCGCTCACAGCTAGGAGGGACCCAGATGTTACTTGTCTACACGGATGGATACCCCCATAGGAACCCTTGGGCCCGATCGATGGGGCGAAGGTGAAAGACGATCTTGCTGAGGTCCTAGCTCCCCCGGTTTCCAACAGGGATGAAGACGATAGCCAATCCCGCAAGCAGGGCGATTGCACCAAAAACGAGAACATTTCCGCTGAGACCCGCGCCTGCTTTGATCAGAAGCCCTCCCAGCAAAGGACCCGCAGCCGCGCCCAGACATGCCACTCCGGAGATAAAACCAACCGCAGTCGCACGGGAGGTTTGCGGATAATGAGCCGCCATCATTCCGAAGAGCACCGACTGATTCCCGCAGGCCACAGCGCCGGCAATAAAGACTAGCAGTTTCAAAACGGCCGAGGGAGCCGGAATGGCGAGACATCCCAACGACACGGCGGCAATAAGGAACATTCCCACCAACACCTTGCGGCCGCCAACCCGATCTGAGATCCATCCACCCAGTAAACCTCCGCAGAGGCTTCCGACGTTCAGCAGAAGCAGGAACTGCAGCGCGGACCCAATAGGATATCCGGCTCCTCGCATTAATTGAGGAAGCCACGTATTCAGCGCGAACGAAAGCAGGAGCGCAAAGGAGTTCGCAGCCCCAAAGAGCATAGTGGACAATGCCGCGCTACCCTGCAGCACTCCACTCCACGAGCTTACTTTCGCCAGTGTGTCCGTAGGAGCCATGGCCCCGGAAGAGTCACCGGGAGTGTCTGGGAGAAATAAAGCGGCGAGCGGGACCAAGGTCACCAAAGGCAACGCTCCAAAAGCGAATAGACCGCGGAATCCAACATGTCCGATCAGCAGGAGTGAGATGGCGGGAGCCAGGATGGCCCCAATTCCAAAGCCGCCAAGCATGACGGCATTGAAGAGCACCTTTCGATTGTCGGGTGCAAACTCAAATACCTGGGCGATGGCCGTTGGGGGGATACCGGCGATCCCGATACCCGCAAGGAAGCGAAACAGCGCGAACAACCCTGGGGTCGGTGCGACGGCTACGAGCACCATCATGAAGGAGAAAAAAGATAACAATCCAATAAACATGCGTCGCCGGCCAAGCCTGTCGCTAAGCCAGCCTGCAAGCGGTGCCCCGACAAACATGCCTAGCAACACGACTCCGCCAATCGCGCCAACCTTGGCCGGCGTGAGAGCCCACGGCGCATACGCCAGCAGGGCAGGTACGGCGGACCCGTACACGATCAAATCGTAGCCTTCGAAGAGAAAGGCACCGAACCCAAGGATCACAACGATGTAAGCTGCCCGAGGAGAAGCGCCGGTCCTGAGAGAGTCTGCTGATTGCGTCGACATCGTCAAAAGCCCCTTCCGCCACGCTTCGTTGTTGTCGGTCCGCCGGGCAGAGCTTGACAGAAGGTTGTCGAGCTTCAGTCTGCCTGATCTTCCGCGAGAACCTGGTTCCGCGCCTTCAGCATCCCCGCAGCTTCAAAACGGTCGCCAGCCCACCCATCCTGCATTATCAGAGTAGATACTGTCAATACTCTGAAGATAGAGATCTGTTTGTTGACTCGGACCGCGTCCCGCCCTTCCAGCCTGTCGACGGCTACCACTAGGATCGAAGCCGTTCAGGCCCAACATCATCGTTTCTATTGACTTTATTCGTGCCAGGTTTGCTGAGACCCCATGATGGCCTCCTCACTTTGGTCTTGAAGAAGAGGAATCAATCTGCTACGAACAGCGCATGCTTGCCTGCATCGGCTTCATCGTGCCGAACACAGGCCTTCAGAAAACGTATTGCGTCTATTGTCAGCGACGAGTGCATGGTGCTATAGTCTTCGCGTCTTAGCAATCAATCGAATCCACACCGGAAGTTGAGGAGCGACCATGGCGTTTTACCTGCTCGGCGATCGCAGTTTTAGTTCCACTCTGTTGAAACTGGCACCCCGGACGGGCTCTCGAAAGATGCGCATCTGGAGTCTCACGTTCCTTTTCTTCCTGTTGGCACAAACTGCCTCTCTCCGGGCTCAGGTCGCGACCGGCGACATCCTCGGCACCATCTTTGATGCGACGGGGTCGGTCATTCCAGGAGCCTCAGTGAGGCTGGAAAATGTCGGCACCCACGAGGTGCGCACGTTCACCACCAGCGTCAATGGCGGGTACGTCTTCAGCGCCCTGCAGCCGGGCACCTACTCTGTGACGATCGGTTCGCCCTCGTTCAAGACGTTCATCGAAAGCAATGTGGTGCTGGCGGCAGCGGATCGCGTTCGCGTCAACGCAAATCTTCAGGCGGGCGGCGCCGAAGAGCACGTCGAAGTCACCGCCACGCCCTCCTCTCTTCAGACCGACGACACCACCGTCGGCAGTACGATCACTGAGAAGACCCTGCTGGACGCGCCCACCATCGGGCGGAACTATATCTCACTGATCCAGGTGCAGGCCGGCGTCAACTCAGGCTCTGCGGGCAGTCTTTCGAGCGGCTCGGCCCCGACTGACCGGCGCCTGCCTTCCAACGTCTCTGCAAATGGGCAAGAGGAGCTCTATAACAATAGCCAGCTGGATGGCCTTGATAACAACAGTCGCGCACTTGGGGCCCCAATGCTGCGTCCTTCGGTGGAAGCGATCGCCGAGACAAGGACCACCATCAATTTATATCCCGCCGAGGTCGGCCGCACCGGCGGCGCCGCGATCAACGTAATTACCAAGTCGGGAGTCAATCAATTCCATGGCTCCTTGTATGAGTTCTTCCGCAACGACCTCACGGATGCCCGCAACTTTTTCTCGAACTCCTCTCAGCACAAACCCGAGCTCCGCCAGAACCAGTTCGGCGGCAGCCTTTCCGGACCCATCCGCCGCGATAAGACCTTCTTCTTCGTCGACTACGAAGATTTGCGCAAGATCGACGGCACCAATTCCGTGTACACCTCCACCGTTCCGACCCTCTACGAAGAGCAGAACCCCGGCAACTTGTCCGATCAGGGCGGACCGATCGTTCCTGCGGCAAGCCTCAACCCGACAACGCTGGCCTACTTCAAGCTCTTCCCCAAGCCCAATCAGTCTGGGCCAGGAACCAACAATGGGACTTTCAACAATTTCGTCTACAATCCAGCTGCGACTCTCTACCAGCAGCTGGGCGACGTGCGTATCGATCATCACTTTAGTGCCAACGATACCCTCTTCGGCCGCTACTCCTACAACCGCACGCAGGCGTTCACTCCGCCATACCTGCCCAACGCAAATGGTGTCGCAGCCGGCGGAAACCTTGCTGGGGCCGGGGCCGGGAACAATCTGACCATCACGCATAACGGCCAGTTCGGCTATACGCACATCTTTACGCCGACTCTGCTCCTGGAGCTCAAAACCGGGTACACCTACTTTGATCTCGATTCGGAGTCGCTGAACGCCGGCCGCAACCTGAACGATACAGCCCCCTACTTTATCCCGAACTCGAACGAATGCATCGTCTGCTCGGGGCTGGCGCCCATTCAGGTCGTCGGTTATGCCGCGCTGGGCGACACCGTCGCTTTGCCTACCGTCAACTTCGAGCACACTACTCAGTTTGCAGGCGCGGTCACCTACACCCACGGGCGCAATAACTTCAAGTTCGGAAGCGCGCTCATCCGGCGCAATTTCACCTACGACAATCCGCTTTTTGCGAAGGGATTATTTTTGTTCGCCTCCGCCTCACCACAACTTTCACTGGCAAACTTCCTCGCCGGTACTCCTTACCTTTCCAATCGCATCACCTTCCTCGTCAAACCCTACGAACGTACCTGGGAGCCCTCCGTCTACGCCCAGGACGACTGGCGCGCGAGCAATCACCTGACCTTCAATCTGGGCGTGCGCTATGACGTGTTCACGAAGCCTAGTGAGAAATACGGCAATTATTCCAACTTCGATCTGGGCTCGCTGTCGATCATCAAGAACAACACCGGCGGCATCAGGAACACCTACAAGGACATCAGTCCGCGCTTCGGTTTCGACGCGTCCTTTGGGCATGACATGGTCCTGCGAGGCGGTTTCGGGCTCATCTTTTACGTCAGCGATGCCGTCGTCAGCACAGTCATCAGCAACCCTGGGGTCAGCATCAATACGGGCTTCGTCTTCAACCCCACCCAGATCAACGTGACGGGTGTTGTGCCCGCGGTGCAGCAGTCGACGAACACCGCAGACCTCTCGGGCTCCATCTCCAGCAAGCCACTCTCCCAGCCGGACAGCTACTTCGAGCAGTTCAACCTCATCTTCCAAAAGCAACTCCGCGCCACCGTGTTCAGCCTGGGCTACATCGGGCAGGTGGGCCGCCACATTGCCAACCAGATCCCCAACCTGGATCTACCGGCTCCGACGGGTCCTGTAGCGGCGGGGACGCCGCCGCCGGCGCTGGTCTATAGCGCAAGCCTGCCAAAGGTCAACACAATCGACGAGTTCTCCAACTCCGGCGCGTCCTCCTACAACTCGCTCCAGGTATCGGTGGAGCGCCGTATTGCGAAGGGTCTCACCGCTAACCTCAACTACACCTACTCGCACAATCTCGACGACGTCTACCACGAGTACGACGGCGACGGCCTGGTCACTACGGTCTTCGGCTTGCAGCCGCGTAACGTCGCAACCGCCGACTACGGGAATTCGCCTCTCGATCTGCAGAGTCGCTTTGCCGGCTTCTTCAGCTACGACTTGCCCATCGGCCGCACAGGATCCCGGCTTTACCGGGCTGTCGTGGGAGGCCTGCGGCTGAATGGTCTCGGCTTCTGGCAGACGGGAAGTCCGTTTACGGTCATTTCCTCCGTCACCCAGGCCAACGGCTTGGCGACCATCAACCTGCCTACGGTCACCAGCGATAAACCCAACGTCGTCGCGCCGATTCGGACGAACGGCTCGCTCAGCCAGTTCTTCAACATCGGCTCCTTCGCTCAGCAGGCGGTTGGCACGCCAGGCAACGAGAGGCGTAACCAGGTATTTGGCCCCGACCTGCGCCGCGGCGACCTTTCCCTCTTCAAGACCATCTCTTTGCCGGAGGATGTTCATCTGGAACTGCGGGCCGAGTGCTTCGACTTCACCAATACGCCGAACTTCGCCGCGCCCAACAGCACCATCACGGCCTATGCCGGCACCAACGCCGCTGGAGGAAACGTTGCCACCCAGGCGGGCGGCTTCGGCTCCATCACCGGCACTGTCTTCGGCTACCCGGGCAGGCAGTTCCAGTTCGCGGCCCGCTTCAGCTTTTAGTCTAGTAAATGACGAGGAAATCCGCGGAGATTAGGGGACAGGAAATTGGAGTGAAAGGCGCATCGAAGAGGAGCGATGCCCCAGAAGAAGAAGCGGTCGTTCAGTCGGGATTTGAAGCTGAGAGCAGTCCAGCGGATTGGTGGGTACTGCTACCGGGCGCTGCGAAGATGAAGCAGGCCGATCCCGAGGGCACAGCTGGTGCAAGTATGGTCCCGCGGAAGGCGAAAAGAACGTTCTCCGGGCGGACCTGCCGTACACCGGAATGTTCCACTGCCAGAACGTGACCATGGCGCGGTTCGCGGACTTGGCGCGGGCCATGGCGAAGTCGGAGATCAAGAACCGCGTCGTGGACAAGACCCACTGCAACGCTACCTTTGATAATCGTCGAGATTGCAACTCGCATCATCAACCTCTGCCCACATTATCGCTCTCGGCTCTGTCAGCAGCAGGCCATCGGTGCCTGGCAGCGCCAGCTAGGAAGAGCTTCAATTCGGTTGCCTTCAGAAGAGTCGGCTTCCATGCTGACCCTATGGCGCTATGAGATCGAGCGCATAAAGGTTTCCTGTTCCTACTTGGGGTTGAACCAATGGTTCACCTCGAGCCGTCACTCCACCAAAGAAGTAGTTCGCAGCCTCTCCGTCGTGAAAGTTCCCGAGATTGGCGACGGTTTGACTCGCTCCGCCTGGGACTTCGACTCTCAAATTCGGTTCGCGGTCCGCAAGAAAAGCATGAACGTATATTGCTTTGCTATCGGCAGGTTTTCCTAGAAGCAACTCCTGCTCGAGTTGAGCATTGCGCCACGGCTTGTGGGCGATGCCACCCAACGCGACACCGGCCTCATTGATGAGACCGTCCGCAATCTGAAGACCAGCCGCAACTGAGATGAGAGCAAACGCGTAGGATTCCCTGGCCAGGTTCTCGGAATCAAGACCCGAACAGCGTCGACGACGACTCGGTCGGCCGTGCCGGACTTGATTCGCTTTGACGCAAGGCCTGAGTTTCTTAAAAATCGAGCCGCGGTGCCTTTCCATCGGCCAGGATGCGATGCTTCGCTATCGTTCGGATAAGCAGCAGCATGGAACGCAGGCCCATCGCCATCAACTGAATCCGAGGCAGACCCATCGAGTTGGTCACGTCCGGTGGAGAGGACAGAGCCTTTGCTCGGATTATGGCCAGTAAACTCGTTTGACCATCCGATATCGTGGACACATCACAACTGAACAGTTCAATGCCGCACTCGCATTCGAGCAAACCATGTCGGAACCAGCGCAGGCGACGACCGCATGCTTTGCAGGATGAAGTCAACGCACATCGGTGGACCGGGCAGCCGACCATCAACGTGAGATCCCAGTGCGCCTCAAGGAAGCCCTTCTCGCGCACACATTGAGGGCAGAACCGCGGGTGCGTCAAATTGAGATCCTGAGGAAGGACAGGTTGTCCCAAGAGACGCGACCACCGCCGCTGACCACAGGGCGCTGGTTGCGCAATCGCATCCAGCTTCTCTTCAGGCCAATTCGCAAAAGAGTGCCAGGTTGCCGTGTGCATCTGCTGCGCGCCCTTGGCAAGCAAGGACGAACAGCACCTCCTCCAGAGAATCAGCTCCACAGCGTCTATGAGGCGACCGCGCCGTTACACCTTGAACATAGAGCAGTCGATGGCAGCCGCTTGCTTCGATCATCCAGCGCCCCTTCATCGGTCTCTTGCGGTTGAGCAAGTATGCGAACCACAAGGCTCGGGCAGTGGACGGCTAAAGGAATTCCCAGCGGGCGGGGCGCTCAGCTGGAAGAACAGCTGGAACTCCTCAACGCCGCTGGCAACCTGTAAGTCTTCAAGCCCGAACTCAAGCTGTTCAATCTGGCGAAGAACCTTCCTCGCTCTTCGTACCGAACATCATCCGCTGTAACTTCTCGACCAGCAACACCAGGCGTTCGATCTCGCTGGCTCGCGACGTGAGAGTTGCCCATCTTCTAACCGAGCACGAAAGTAGCTCCGGTGAACCTCGGAATCGTGGCCAACTCAGTGAATGTCTTCACGACGCCAGCAGCCGCAGTTCCGGTCAAAATGCGGGCCTCTCGCGCCGTCAGTGAAGACGCGGTCAGCACCTCACGGAGCCGCGCGCCGGGTAATGAAAGCGCCAGGTCGTGCACCTCATCCTTATTCAGCACCGTCAAGAGTACCTTGCCGTCCGGTCGGCGGCATGCATAGGCGACGGCATTGACTCCTCCCGGGTCGAAGTCAACTGGGAGCATTGTGGTGCCGGCGAAACCGCTCACGAACTTGATTCCGTAGCCACAGGGTTCCAGCACATATTTGTCATTGAGCTTCCCATCCACGCCGCTTCCAGCCAGCGTACCCTCGTTCGCAATCGGCGTGTAAAACGGCTTAGGATGAGGCTCGTTCGGATTCTTCATATCCGCTTCCCCCACGAAAGTACCGCCAACCGAGACTGCTTGCGCGTGGCCGCTCCCTCCGTGAAGATTGACGCCACTGTAGCCAAACTTCATCAGTTGGAGCAGGTAGTCTGCAGACCACAGCGCCGAGGCGAAAGCATCGCTAAGCCCAGATTTGCCGCCCCGAAAGACAGTATTGCCTTCGGTCATCCGATACGCTACGCCCATCTTCTCCCCTGCCGCGCGCGATTGCTCGGCTTGGGCGGCCACGACCGGATCAGGTCGCAGCAGGCGATCGATTGTGGCGTTCGGATTGATCGGGGGCCCGGACCAGTAGTGGTGGTGCGAAAGCGTGCTCACACGCGGCTTATCGGAGATCGTATTCCACTGGGCGGCTATATCGGTCAGCCAGGACATCTTGCTGGCTACGTCGGGGAGCCCAAATTTCGCACCAGGTATAGCTTTTTCAACGCCACGAGCGATCGTAAGCCACTGCCGGAGGTACAGTTCTGAATTCCATGTCTCCGCATCGCGCAAATGGTATGCGACGAAATTATCTACCTCGTTGCCGATCTGAAAAATATTGGAGACGCGGGCCGAGCGTGTCGTAAACGAACTTTGCCTCGGGAATGTCTATCTCCGGGGTTCCAAATCCCAGGTTGAGTCCGTAAATACAACTCCAACCCGTAGCCCGCAGAAATCCATCCAGAGCAAGAATAGTGTCCGGCGCGATGGCATAGAGCGTATCTTGTGGGCGGTCGCCGTTTTTGAGGATGAGCTTGCGCTGGGGTGACGCCTGGCCGCGTTCTGCCTTCCACCAACTGAATTCGCTGGTATTTCCGCCCAGGCGCAGCACGCCACGCGGGGAGATGGAGCGGAACTGCTCGATCAGGCCTGTATTCTTGGGGCTGAAGAAGCTGGGAGCTTCCAGCTGCATGTTCTCATAGGATAAGCCGATGAAGTCCGCCGATACGGCGACGCCAGCCGCAGTGGTCTGAATGCGTAATGGCGCAGGTGCATCAGCCAGCGCTCGACTACCCACCAACAGCGTCCCGGCCGCGAGAGAAGCAGAGTGTGTTAAGAAAGTTCGTCGTCCAGTCCGCAAAGGTTGCATGCTACTCCTGTTCATAAGAAAGTTCACCTACCCGCAGTTTTGAATTACTTAGAGGTTGCTAAGGCGGCCGTCCCCATATGTCCGTTAAAGGCATCTCGCACCACAAAGCGCAGCCGCACTGCATTCGGCGGAACGTTGACAGCTAAGCTATAGCTTGCACCGGAGTCTGCGCTCACGCCCCGGCTTGCGAACTCTTCCTGTGCGCTGTGCCCAACAAGCTTGCCTTTTGCGTCGTACCAGGCCGCTGCCACCGTGACCTCTTCATGCTCTGGGGCGCCCTCGGGCGTATCAAGCCAACCGATGCCCGCACTTGCAACATGAATGGCAAATATTCCGCTCCCAGATTTTTCGGCTGTAACATTCAATCCGTTGTAGCTCATCGTTGAGGTCAGCGCGGACGACAGGTCAAGTGTCAGGTTTGCCTTCACCTGCTTAACGCTTAGTGTCTTGTCCAGCATAGGGCTCATATCTTCAGGAACCTCAGGATAGTAGCCCGCGCGCGTAGTAGCCACCATGTTCTTGTCCTTCATCACAATCTTCATGTTTCGGAAGACGGCCGGATCTTCCGAACGGTTCGTCGGCGAATACGACAGAGTATAGGAGCTCCGACCTCTTGCGATCCCCTCGGCTATGACATTGTTGATGTCGTTCCGGCCCCGATAAGCGGACCCGCCCGTGGACGGGGCGAGTTGCGAGAAGGAAACGGAACCGCCATCGAGCGGTGATTGCCCGTTGGCATCGAGCGCCATATCAAGATCGTATGGAGTCACAGCGGCAACCGAGGAGCTGGTCCCAGGCGCCGGATTGATGGTGTAGAGCGTGATCCGCGCTGCAAGGAGACGAATGGTGATGCGACGAAACGCAGCCTCAAGGGTATTCGCCTCTTGTGTATCCAGTGTGACCAAATCAGCTGAAGGAAAGCCGTTGCCGACCCAGATTAGATTCTTGCGTCCCGGGATGCCCGCCGTCGCCTGCGAAATTTGCTGCAAGGCTGCCATGGTCTGCGCGATACGCTCCACTGCGCCCGAGCCGGTTTTGCCGTTCATCATTTTGAAGGGATATTCCGGCTTGTGGTTCTTGACGACGTTGATCAGAATATCGCGATCCTGCGTATAGTCGTTCACCTGCTTGAAGGTGCGGTTCTCGGCGATGAGCAGCGACGTCGGTTCGCTGAGGACCCTGGGCTGGGACTCCAGGTACCTGACCAGCATCTGGCGACTGAAGCTCATATCTTCAAAGCGCGAGTTCAGTTCGTCGAGCACGAGGATCGTCACAGGAGCATCCCCTATCTTGGGCAGGTCGGCTGCCGAATGCACGATGGCTTCGCCGTTGCCCGCCATAGAGTGCGCACTCGGGGGTTCGAAGCTGCGAATCGTCTGCACTTGTTTGTCTTCGACGATCGTAAAGTCGTCCTGGTTCAGAGCTTTCGTAATCAGGTTGCCCTTGCGATCGGTCACGACTACGTCCAGCACCACAATGCGACTCGAAAGCTTGAGCGTTTGCGGCTGCTGATCGTGCGCCGCACCTGGGCTCGCTCGCCCTTGCGCACAGATCAATGGCAGAACCAACAGCGGCAGCAAACAGGTCAGCCGAAGGCTGGGCACAACATCGAAAGGCATAGCATCTCCAGCAACTCCTGGCCCCAAAGTCCATGGATGCCGATAACGTGCACCGAACTCAAGGCAACAAGCAGAAGGTTCCGGTGTTCTGAAGGCCATCTATGGGGACGATGGCGCAGCGGTCAGCGTTTCCGAATCCCTGGATCGAGTACAAATCCCTGGAGTATGTAGCTGGGCTGTGACGACCCTATGTTCATCTGCAGCAGGCTATTGTCCTCTGTAGCGAGGAAAGTCCAATGAAAACTGCCGAAGACAAGCGTGAAGCTATGGACAACGATCGTCTTCCCGCTCAAAGTCCCGCCGTAATCTTTGTCTTTGACGAAGGCTGCGTCGTAACTTTGCCGGCTGGAAGGCAACTGATCAGCAACAAGTGTGCTTGGGTTGGCTTCATTGCCGCTGCTGCCATTGCGAGATCCTGCGGGTTCGCCGAACGATGGCACCACGATGTTGTACTTATGATTCGCAGTCGGATGCGTTACGGCGCGCAACAGCAACAGCTGTGCAGCGGCGGGGTCCAGGTTCGGCAACAGTTCTACATCTGGACGAACTGGAAAGTTCTGGCTATTTTGCGCACCATTCTGCATCATTGACACGGTCAACTGCGTTCGTGTTGCATCCAGAGTGTCTAAGTAATGGGTGCTGGTGGCGAGGTTCATCGCCGAGGCCTGCTGCCACTCGTAGGAATCATTCACTCGATAGTCGTTCTCAAAACGACCGTCATAGCCCTTCATAGCGTAGCTGTAGCGACTGGTAACCTGGTAGCCCTGTTTAGTTTTCTTGATCGAGACAGCCGCCTTGCCCACAGTCTTACCATCCAATTGGACTTCATAATTATAGGACTGGGCCAGTGCTGAACTGCTCAGGCTGAGGATTGCACACAATGCAGCTTTACAAGCCATAGGACCTCTTCCACACAGATTACGGACGCAAATGATGCGGCAAAAGACACAGTAAACGATTACTATCATTGATGTCCAGTGCAAAACTCTGCCCCGAGGAGATGCACTGCAACTATCCTATGAAATGGCGAGGACGCAGTGGCGCGCTTCCGAAAGCTACGCGTCGATTACCGTTGATCGGCGCAATCCGTCTTCGCCCCTGGCTGATCAGGTGTTCCGTCGCGAGTTCTCCAATACGAAAATCGCTACTGCCGATGAAATGCGCACACAAACTCGGCACAATGCGGTCGATAAGGGTCCGCCGTGGTCCGCTTTCCTTGATTTGCTCAAGCATGCGATAGTTTGTTTGAGAAGACGCCACAATGAGATCGTCAAGCCGATGGGCGAGCACGTGCTCGATCGCCTCAATCTCCAGTTCAGGGTCACCTTCTGACGAACAGACAATCAGGAACAGCCCCTTACCCGTAAGGCGGCAGAAAGCGATTTAGCGATCTTTGCCAAAAAACGGATGAACCAATGCCGGAACCAACAATCCGATTGAGGAACTCCACCCGGTCACCAAGCTGCACGCTATCTAAGTCACGCGGCAGTGCATCTCTTTGACTTTATCCAGGACGCGCAGATGTGTGTGTTTACGACGTCAGGGTGATCCCGTACGGTTCTCGAAATCGTCACGATGAGACACCTCAAGCCTGCGCAATGTTCCGCATGCGAGTCGCCATTCATGGACTTCATCTTCTGTCGCATGCAGAGAAAACGGACCTTGGGAAACCAACTGGCCGCAAACACTAGCAAGCTTCGCTCATCTCTTCAGCGGTTATTTGTCCAATCCAAAGAAAGATGCACTCTCGATCGCACACCCTGCGCCAGAATCCACGCACAGGAGAATCGATTCGAGCGCCAGCGACTGTGCCCGACCAAATGTCACACGTAAGGACGCTTACGTGATCGCTTTTGGCAAACAAGCGTTTCGTCTCAAAATGCTAGTTAACGCTACAGGTGGCGTTTTTATGTTGGAAATTGCCGCAGGGTCCTGTACTATGCCGATCGAGGTATCTTCCATGAAATTATTCCGCCTTACTGGTGTTTCCTTTCTCCTGCTCGCGGCTATGCCCGCAGCGTTCTCTCAAGCGAAGATTTACGCGACTGTCAGCGCCAGCAAACTGACGAACCTCGTGGGGACAAATGTTTTATACGGCCCGACCATCGGGATAAGCGCCAACGTCGCGCGCCGGGGAGGGCTGGACCTCAGCTTGGACGTGCGCGCTTCCTTCGCGGGAGGAAGCATGAGGTTAGATGGTGTCGAGCTTGGTCCAAACGTTGGCTTCCATATTCGTCGTTATGTCGTTTACGGAGGAGCGTTGGTCGGCTTTGCGCGCTACAACGATGGCTTAGGGAACCCGGCGAGCGCTTCGACGGACAGCCAGATCGACGTAATCGCGGGGGTCGACCGAAGGGTCTCAGATCGCCTGGACTGGCGGGTGTTCGACTACGATTACAAGCAGTACTACGGCCTTGGAGGCCAGTTTAACCCCAAAACCTTCAGTACAGGCGTGGTCGTTCATCTGGGCCGCCGATGAGCTCCACAGATGCACGAACGCACCGCGTTCTGTCGTCCTGAGGGCCTTGATGTACGCCGTTCTGGAGTCAGGAGGGAAAGAGGGCTCCAGCAAAGCCAGCGTTGTCGAGGGAGCTATTCCGGACGAACTTTAAGATGTTCGCTGCCAAATGTACACGCCACCCGTTCTGCGCCTATAAACAACGATATAGTAAACGGATACTATCCGGCGTCGGCTGGAAGGTTATAACTGGTTCCTGAGACCGTGGAGACATATGGCTCCTTTATCGATTCACGCAGCTCGCCACTTAAGCGGAGCCGCCGCGACTGTCTTGGCTCCACGGCTGTACCCTTACCGAGACACTTCAGCGGATGCAGCGTCCGGCTCCCATTCCAATTGTCCGACGCGAGCCTCACTCGACATCAGCGATCGTCACTCTGCTCATAGCCTGACCTGCGCCGGAAGCGACGATAGCTAACCAGACGGCCCGGAGCTGTGGAACAAGGGTGGGGGGCTCGAGACTCTACCCGGAACACCACCGAAGCTCGAGATCACGGAATTTTCTTGCTCGGGGTCTTAACTCGGAAAACGGCGGCGAATGACAGGGTCCATTCGGTATTCAATATAAAGTTATGTAGCAGCTGACATGGACTCGTACGAAGTTGAAGCCGGGGGATCAACGCAGAAAAAGCTGGAGGCTCCGGAATCCAGGGATGGTTTTTACCGCGATATCGTGGTGCTTGCTTATCCCTGCATCATGGCTTCGAACTGCCGTCCGGAAGCGACTGAATTACGGTCCGCCGACCTATTCGTGACCTGCGAAAAAAGCAGTGTTCGTTGAAAGCGGATTCTCTGTCCCGGATTTCAACCGCTCCTCACCGACTATCCAACAGTCTCTGGAGAAGCCGATTGCTTTCAGAAAGCCGTCGAGTTCACGGATTGTGTGCGGCGTGATGGCGTACAGCGTAGCCTGGGGCGTATCCCGCTCTTGAGCGAGCAATGGCTCAGGATCGCGCGTGTGGTTCGAAAATCCTATCCCTTCAGCGCGCTTCGGTTTGCCTGATGTTGCCTCGCGGGTCGACTGGCTTACTCGGTTTGGTGAAAGCTTGGCTGTCTAAACGGATTCTAAGATCATATTCGCGTGAGGCGTACAGTCTGCTGTCCGGATAATTCCTGTTGCGTGGGGAACGCGAAGTTTGAACTCGGCGTGCGGTTCAAAGTTCACCGCCCGCAGATCAACGAGACCATCGCAACTTTGCGAACGCAGTGGGATTTCCGTGGTCTCGAAACCAGCGAGTCTGAGTATGGGTGGCTTAGCGATCGAATGGGTGCTCTGCGGCGAGACATAACGTGGC
>CAXTMK010000012.1:0-23045 GCA_964245315.1 uncultured Acidobacteriaceae bacterium
CAACTCGGACTCGGCCGAGGTGGGCGACTGGGTGCTGGCGATCGGCAGCCCGTTCGGCTTGTCGCAGACGGTTTCGGCGGGCATCGTTTCGGCAAAGAACCGGCAGATCGACGACCGCGACGCCTCCGGCCTGACCAAGCAGTTCCAGAAGTTCATCCAGACCGACGCGGCCATTAATCCAGGCAACTCGGGCGGTCCACTGGTCGACATGGACGGCAAGGTGGTCGGCATGAACACCGCCATCTACACGCAGTCGAGGGGCTCCCAGCGCGGCGGCGTTGCAATGCCGGCAAATATACTCGCGCAGGGCTACAACCACCTGATCGGGCCGTCGCACACGGTGGGGCGCGGCTCAATTGGGATTCAGTTCCAGGCATCGACTTCGTCGGCCGTGAGCCGAGTGTATGGATTCTCGAGCGGCGGCGTGAACGTGTCGGAGGTGACTCCGGGCAAGGGCGCGGCTAAGGCCGGGATCCTGCCGGATGACATCCTGGTGTCGATCGCTGGAAGGGCGATCAAGGATGGCGACGACCTGGTTGCAGATATCTCTGCGCGCCCGGTAGGCTCGTCGGTCGAGATCGGCTATCTGCGCGGTAAGCCGGGCGTGAAGCATACGGCAAGCGTAATGATTGGCGATCGAGCCGACATTGCGTCGGCGATGGCGAACCCGGAATCAAGCCCCGAGCCGCCGGCGCCCATCGATGCGGGACAGACCAAGCTGGGAATCACAGTGACGGCTGTTCCGGCAAATGTAGCGACCAAGCTGGGAATTCAGGGCGGCGTCAGCGTATCGGCGGTTGCGCCGGGCTCGTTCGCGGACGAGATCGGACTGGGTAAGGGCGCGCTCATCGTCGAGATCAACCGGCAGCCGGTGACGGACGAAAACTCGTATCGCGGAATCGTCTCGAAGTTGAAGACGGGCGACGACGTGGTCTTCGTGGTGCGCGACCCGCGCGGCAAGAGCAGCAATTACGTCGGCGGCACACTGCGGTAGGAACCAAATCTGGGTGCCCCATGTCTCGCGTTTGAGATATGGGAATGATGCGGCACGACTTCCACTGGAAATTGTGCCACTCGATCCCATATCTCAGAATCGATATGTGGAGCACCCGGCTTCAAGGTGTGTTTCTCTGCGACAAGTCATTTACACGTCGGGCCGCCTTAAAACTTGCAAATTCGTTAACCCGCGCGGTACTCTTGTCGATAATCAACGCAGGAACAATTCCCACCCGTTGATACTGTATTCGAGGGTTTACTTCATGCGCTTTGGTCACATCGGTCTTCTCGCGTCGGCTCTCTTGCTTGTCTCGTCTGTTCCCGCCTCAGCGACCCCGAAACTTCGCCGCGGACCGACATCGCCCCGCCTCGCAAAGTACAAACCGGCTACACCGAAGCCCAGGCCGAGCGCACAGGGCATCTCACCGGAGCGCGCCACGCAGATTCAGACCGCGCTGATCAAGGCCGGCTATATGACCGGGACGCCGTCGGGAACGTGGGATGCCACGACTCAGGCCGCCATGGAGAAGCTGCAGGCGGACAACGGCTGGCAGACCAAGCTGGTGCCCGACTCGCGCGCCATCATCAAGCTGGGGCTGGGTTCCAGCGTCTCAGCGAGCACCGCCCCCACGGAAGCACCTGCTACATCCGGCAGCAACCAGTAGAGCAAAATCGACCACGGATACACACGGAGTACGCGGATCTAATCCGTGGCGACCTCGTCGGTCCGCAATCGTTCTTGTCTCATTTCTTTCCGATGACGAAGAGATAATCTTCTACGTCTTCAGTGCTGGTGGGCAGATTCCCTGCCCCAGCCATTGCACCGGATTCGAGCCATATCCGCAGCCAGTAATACTGATGCACCCGGACCACGCGGCTGGCCAGCGGCTGGCGTTGCTCCAGCACCTTGACGATGGCGGCGTTAAGGCCGTTACGGTCGGATACCAGCTTCATCTGCACGGGGATGGCGTCGGCTTCGAGCACGCCATGGCGCGCGGAGGCGAAATCGCTTCCCGAAAGCAGGCCGCTCTCGACCTTCAGGCCGGACATGCGCTCCACGCTCAGCGCGGTTACGGCATCCATCTGCTCCTCGAACGCGAGATACAAGAGCGAGGAGCCGGCTACGCGCAGCGGAACCAGGCCGAACTCAGCCACCAGCCGCTTCGGCATCACGAGCGCCATCGCAGCGGGTGAGAAGCTGCCGGGCGCGAGCACCGGGCAGTTCCACTGCGCGCCGAGACCCCGCGTAATGCGCTCTTCCTCAAGGCCGCAGCTCTGCTGGAGCCAGTCGCCGATGCGCCCGCTCCCACGGGCGCGCTGCGCTTCGAGAGCCGCGCGCAACTGCGGATGCGTGATCCAGCCCTGCGCCAGAAGCACAAGCCCGAGCGGAACGCGATGGCGATGCGGCTCGTCCCGCCGGGTCTGGCTCCCGTCGCCGGACTCGCGGCGAACGGCAGCTGCAACCAGTTTCGTCAGGCAGCGCGTGCCGCAACCCCACTCCTGCTCAAAGATGGGGCGGTGGCGCTTCTTCCACGGCGGCGTCCATCCGCCCGTGCATCCGGGCGCGCCGCAGGTCCGTTCGCTCGCTTGCTTCGCGGGTCTCCGCGACAGGATTGCACTGTCGCGGACGGCCAGGGCGCGTTCGATGTGGGGTGCGAGCGGATAGCTTAGAACAGGCATCGGATGCTCTCCAGCCGCAGTTGCGGCGTTGCGACTTCGGTGATGCGCAGGGCGAAGTTGCCGCTCGCGACCACGACTTCCCCGCGCGCGACGATGCGGTCGCCGACGACCAGGTCGACCGGCTCGGAGACGTGGCGGTCGAGCTCGACCACATCGCCCGGGCCGAGTTCCAGCACCTCGCGGAGAGTGAGCTCACGCGTGCCGAATTGCAGAGTGGCTTCGAGCTCCACGTCGAAGAGCAGCCCCATCGCACCGGGCGCTTCGGGGAGGGTTTCCGGGGTGTCTTCGAGAGTCATGTGGTCTCCGTAGATTTTCGTTAGCGAATCAGTTCGGCAAAGCAGTGGCGAGGACGGTGTCATGATCAGGGCGACCGGGCGCTTCCAGCTGCGCGCCGCGATGCTCGCCCATCCGAACAGCGCGGGCGCGGCCCAGCGCGAGGCCGCCGATCCGCAGTTCGCCGGCGGCATGGCGTGGGATGGGCAGGCGCAGGATGTGTCCCGGGGCGAGTGCCGCTAATTCCCTCGCATGCAGATGAACCGGCGGGAACTGCAGCACCGCGCCCACGGTCGTCTCGGCTACGAGCTCGCGGACGCGCACCTGCATCTCCGCCGAGCGCCGGCGCGGACGGGAGGTCTCGGCGATCAGCTTCCTGAGGATGGTGTTCAGCACGACCGCGGGCAGGCAAAGATTAAGCACGCCGCGCGCCTCCGGCATCTTGACCTCGAAGCAGACACACATGGTCTTCTCGCCGGCGGGCATCATGCGCGAAACCTGCGACGTGGACTCGCGCTTGTCGAAGGTAAAGTGCAGGCCGACCGGCTGCCATGCGACGTTCAGCTCCTTGACGATCATCTGGACGACCGACGCCATAATCAGGTCTTCGATGTCGGTGAGCGGGCGTTCGGGCTCGGCCCGGCCGGTGCCGCCCAGCAGCAGGTCGACGATAGGTGAGGCGAGGGCAAGCTCGACCTCGATCAGGCCCGGCGCGCCCAGCGGCTCCAGCCGTACCGAGGCGACGTAGGTCCGCTCCGGGATGCGATCGACGAACTCTGCATAGGCCATCTGCTCGCCGGAGACGAGAGCGACCTTGAACTCAGTGCGCAGCCACGCGCTGACGGTATGCATCAGGTTGCGCGCGAACATGTCGTTGACGGTGCCGATGGCGCGCATCTGGTCGTTGGAGATCTGCCCCGCGCGGCTGAAGTTGTAGACCTCGACGGAGCTTTCGGTGGCAAGCGGCGCAATGGGCTGGCCGCCATCGACGCCCGCGTTAGCGGAGGCGAACATTGCGTCGATAGCGGCCTGACCTAAGATTTTTTCCATGGTACCTCGGTGCGAATGTCGTGCATCAATTGGGTCGGGCTTTCAGCCCTCAGGCTGGCCGCTTATCCATACCTGGGGCGTCGCCCCAGGTACACGATCCCGAAGAAGATCAAGTGCTGAAGGCCCACCCTAATACAGGTACGAACTTCTGCTGGAAACTAGCGAGCCGCCCGGCCGCGTTTCAAATCAGGCGCACCCTTCGGCTTCAGCGCCTGTAGCGCCGCGCGCAGACGGACCACCGCCGCCGAATGGATCTGCGACACCCGCGACTCCACGACGCCCAGCGTCAGTCCGATCTCCTTCATAGTCAGTTCTTCGTAATAGTAGAGCGTCAACACCATGCGCTCCTTCTCAGGCAGCTCCTCGATGGCGTCGGCAAGGCGCTGCTTCAGCTCGCCCTTCAGGCAACGGAAGAGCGGGTCATCCTCGGGTGCGCCGGGGATGTAAGAGAGCTCCTCGTCGCCGGAGTCCTCGCTCCGCTCCATGTGCAGGCTGCCGATTTCGAGGCCCTTCAGGTCGCCGAGCAGCGTCTGGAACTGGCTGAGCGGAATCTCCATCTGCGCGGCGATTTCGGTTTCGGATGGAGCGCGGCTCAGCCGCTGCGTGGAGGTGCGGATCGCTTCTTCGACGGCGCGACCCTTGCGGCGCAGTTCGCGCGGACTCCAGTCGAGCAGCCGCAGCGAGTCGAGAATGGCACCGCGGATGCGAAATTGCGCATAGCTCTTGAACTGAACCTTCTTGCCGTGGTCGAACTTTGAGAAGGCGTCGATCAGGCCGACCATGCCGGCCGATACCAAATCATCGAGTTCGACATGCTGCGGCAGCCGCTCGTGTATGCGCCGCGCCAGGTAGCGCACCGTGGGCAGATGCTCCACCAGCAGCGCCTCGCGCTCCGACGGCGACATGGCATCGAGCCCGGTTCCGCCGGCGCTCTGTTTCGCTTTGCCCGAACCGTAGCCGGGCACTTCCGGCAACGCGGTCAGCGCCTGATCCGCAATCGTGTCCATCATCGCTGCCTCGCTGTCGTAACCTTTCATCGGCCTTACTGTTGCTGCACTCGCCATGTCCATCTCCTCTTGTTGCGTTTAGCTCAGCGTGCCTACGCTGCGAACCCTTATGTCTGCCGGAATTTCAACCGGAGCCAGAACCGTAATCTTCGGTACGAACGGCTCCAGCCAGCGCCTTACGTGGTAACGGGCCGGCGATGGACATAGAAGCACGGGAAGCGCCATCGTGGAGGAGGCGCCGGTTAGGCGCTTCACAGACTCCAGCAGCTTGCGCAGATAGTCGCCCTGACCGCCAGCCCTGGGTGTGCCGTCGCCAAGCCGCAGGGCCGCCTGCGGATCGAACGTGGCCACCAGCTCGGCCTTGAGGTTCGACTCGATCATCAGCACGCGCAGGCCGCCCTCGTTGTCGAGCAGAGGATGCACCAGGCCGCGTCCCAGCGATTGGCGCACGCTCTCGACCAGGTGAACCACGTTCTTCGACTGCTGCGCGGCTTCGACGAGGACCTCGAGGATCGCGCCGAGATCGCGGATGGAGACCTGTTCGCGCAACAGCTGCTGCAGCACCCGTTGCACTTCACCGAGCGTCAGCAGCTTGGGCACGAGCTCTTCGACCAGCTTGGGGTAGGCGTCGTTCATGCTGTCGAGCAGGCGCTTGGTCTCCTGGCGGCCCAGCAGCTCGTGGGCGTGGCGGCGGATCAACTCGCCGAGATGCGTGCCGATGACGGTGGTCTGATCGACCACGCTGTAGCCAGCGGCGAGCGCCTGATCCTCAAGGCCGTTCTGGATCCAACGCGCAGCCACGCCGAAGGCCGGCTCCTTGACGGCGAGCCCCGGCAGCTGGCGAGCCTTGGGGTCGGAGTTGACCGCGAGCGAGCAGTTGGGCTCAGTCTGCCAGCGCGCGATCTCCACGCCGCGTAGGCTGACGGTATATTCACGCGGCTTCAGGCGCAGGTTGTCGGTAATGTGGACTGGCGGCACGACGAAGCCGAGTTCCGTGGCGAGATGGCGACGCGGCGAACGCACCCGGTTCAGCATCTGGCCGCCTTGCTTCTCGTCCACCAGGGGGATGAGCTGGAAGCCGATCTCAAGCGTCAATTCGTCCATCTTGAGCAGGCCGGCGAGGTTTTCGCCGCCCGCATCCGCTCCTGCTTCCTTGCCCTTTGCCTTGGCCCCGAGTGTTGCGGCCGTCGCATCCACTTCGGCATTCGTTGGCGTCGCCGGAACCTTGCGCGCTATAAACGCGACGCCGCCGGCGAGCAGCACGAACGCGATCTTGGGCATGCCGGGGATGAGCGCCAGTGCAAGCAGCACTCCGCAGGCAATCCAGAGCGTGTTGCGCCGCGTGAGAAGCTGCTCGCTAAGCTCCGTATCGAGCTGGCCGGAGCTCGATGCGCGCGTCAGGATCATGCCACCCGCGATCGAGATGAGCAGGCTGGGGATCAGCGTCACGAGGCCGTCGCCGACGGTGAGGATCGTATAAGTCTTGACCGCCGTGAGCAGGTCGACGCCCTGCTGCAGCGTGCCGATGACGATGCCCGCAACGATATTGATCGCGGTGATCAGGATGGTTGCCATCGCGTCGCGCTGGTTGAACTTCGCGGCGCCATCCATGGAGCCATAAAACTCCGCCTCGCGCGCGATCTTCTCGCGGCGGCGGCGAGCCTCTTCCTGGTCGATCAGGCCGGCGTTCATGTCGGCGTCGATGGCCATCTGCTTCCCGGGAAGCGCATCGAGCGTGAAGCGCGCGGTGACCTCGGCGGTACGCACCGCGCCATGGGCGACGACCAGGAATTGAATCGCTACGAGCGCGAGGAAGAGCACGAAGCCGACAACGTAGTTGCCGCCGACGACGAACTGTCCGAAGGCCTCGATGACCGCGCCGGCAGCGTGCGTGCCTTCATGTCCATGCAGCAGGATGCGGCGGCTGGAGGCGATGTTGAGGCTCAAACGAAAGAGCGTAAGCAGCAGCAGAAGCGTGGGAAAGACGGAGAAATCGACAGCCTTGCGGACCTGAATCGCCGTCAGAAAAACAATGACCGACGCTGTAATGGAAGCAGCCAGCAATACATCCAGCACGAACCCCGGAATGGGCACCAGCATGACGAAGATCATGCTGATTGCAATGCCCGGCAACATCAAACTCTTGAACTTGCTCATAGTTCCTCTCGAACTGTCGTTCGGTAAAGACTCGTTACACGAACTTGCATTTCCTCTGAGCTCTCAACTCAAAGCTCTGGACTGTACAGAAAATGTCTCCCGCCGAAGCCTGCACAGAGGATGAGGCAGCTCTTTCACACGCGAGCCCGCAGAGCCGTTGGCCGAATCACAACGAACAACGCCTCATTTGCGCATCCGCTCTTCCCTGACCTTCTCGTCAACCTTCTGCCGGTAGAGATAAGCCAAGATGCCTGCGACCGCCGCATAGAGCTCGAACGGGATGGACTGCCCCGGTTCGACGGCGCGATACAGACTCCGCGCCAGCGGCGCGTTTTCGATCATCGGGACGCCGGCCCAGCGAGCCTCTTCGCGAATCTCCGCGGCGTGCAGATCGCGGCCCTTCGCAAGCACGGTCGGCGCCGACATGGTCTCGAAGCTGAACTCCAGCGCGACCGCGTAGTGCGTGGGATTGGTGATGACCACGGACGCCTTCGAGATATCGGCCTTCACCTTGCGCCGGCGCATGGCATTCTGCACCTGGCGGATGCGGCCCTTGACCTGGGGATTGCCCATGGCCTCTTTCATCTCATCCTTCATCTGCTGCCTGGTCATCTTCATGCGCTTGTTCCACGCAATCCACTCGACGGTGTAGTCGAGCGCGCTCCAGCCCAGCGTGACCCACGAGGCATCGAGCGCAAGCCCGTAGGCAGAGGCAAACGCCGAGGGCAGACGCACGATGCTCATCACCGGCATGGGCAGCATCAGCGCCTTCAACGCGGCCCATCCGAAGACCACCATGATGGCCGCCGGCACAAGCGACTTCACCACGCGGGTCGCGCCGCGAAGGCTGAAGATCTGGCTCAGATTGGAGATCGGATTCAGCTTCGAAAACTTCAATCCGATGGCATTGGGATGGATCGTAAGCCCTCCACCCTGCGCGATGCCCACGCCAAGTGCGCCGATGAAGCTGGCCGCCATAATCATGCCCAGCGGAAGCAGTGCGGGTGCCAGCATATGGCGGATCGCAACAGCCCAATGCAGTTCTGTGAAATCGTCACGCGTTGCGGCGGCAGCCAGACTCTGCTCGAAGACGATGCGCCACGCGCCGACGAACTGCTTCGAAACGACGCTGACAACAAGTACGCCGGCCATCATCGCGACCGCGCTCAGCAGCTCGCGGCTGCGCACGCTATCGCCCTCCGCGCGAGCCTTCTTGCGGCGTTGCGGCGTGCCTGCCTCTGTGCCTTTCTCAGCCATGCAGCAGGCCTCCGGCGGCGTCGAGCAGCGCGGCAAAGTGGCTCTCGATCCAGGACGGCCAGACCGCGAGGCTCGCAATCAAAACCACGTAGGATGTGAGTGTCTTCAAGGGAATGCCGACCACCTGCGCGGGCAGCATGGGAGCCAGCCGGCTGACCATGCTGACCGTCATCTCAACCACCAGCGCCGCCGCCATCACCGGAGCCGCAAGCTGCAGCCCCGCGAGAAAGATCCCGCCGGCCATCGCGGCAAGCGCGGGGCCAGTCGTCGCGTGGATGACCGCGGTGCCCACCGGCACGAAGCTGAAGCTGCGCACCATGGCCGCCAGCAGCACGCGATCGAGGCCCGCGCCGATAATGACCAGCGTGCCCAGCAGGCCAAGCATCTGGCCGAGCACCGGCGTCTCGACATGCGTATTGGGGTCGAGCAGGTTCACCAGCGAGAAGCTGAAGCTCATGCCCATCAGTGTGCCAGCGAAGAGCAACGATTCAGTCAGCATCATCAGGCTGAGGCCGAAGACCAGGCCTACGCCAAGTTCGCCCGCGATGCTGGCCACGCCGATCTCCGAATGCGCGCCGGGCACCGCCGCCACCGCCGGCGCGAGCAGGATGGTGAGCGCGAAGACGAAGCCGGCCTTGATGCGCGGCGCGATCGCAGCCGAGCTGAAGACGGGCGCGAAGACCATCAGGCCGCTCAGCCGGATCGCGACCAGCACACCCGCTGTCAGATACTGCTCCCACTCGGCCATGATGTCCTCTATCCCAGGAAGCGATGGAAATCGCTGAATAAACGCACGGTGTAGCCGACAAGGCGATGGATCGTCCAAGGCATCGTGACCATGGCGACGACGAAGACGGTGGCGAGCCGAGGCACGGCGGTCAGGGTCTGCTCCTGCACGCTGGTCAGCGTCTGCACCAGGCTGACGAGCAATGAAATCGCGGCTGCCGCAAGCAGCAACGGCGCGCTCAGCAACATCGCTTCGGTCAGGAGTTGACGCATCAATTGCACTACCAGGTCCGGTCCCATGGAACTCCTTAGAAGCTCTTCATCAGCTTGTCCGCCAGCAGATTCCAGCCATCAACCATCACAAAGAGCAGTATCTTCACGGGCGTCGAGATGACGACCGGCGGAAGCTGCAACATGCCGATCGATGTGGTGACGCTGGCGACGACGAGGTCCACCAGCAGGAACGGCAGGAACAGCACCGCGCCGATCTGGAAGCCGGCCTTCAGCTCGCTCAACATGTATGCGGGCACGACGACCTGCATCGGCAGGTCCTCCTTCGTCTTCGGCCGCGTGGCCATGCCCGCTGCGGCGAAGACCGCAAGATCCTTCTCGCGCGCATAGCGCAGCATGTAGGTCTTCACCGGCTCGATGCCGCGCTCGATAGCGACCTCGCCTGTGATGATGCCCTGCCGATACGGCGTGGTTGCGACGGTTTCCACCTGGGTAAGCACCGGAGCCATCAGGAACCACGTCATCATCAGCGACAGGCCCATCAGGATCTGGTTGCTCGGCGCGGTCTGCGTGCCCAAGGCCTGGCGGAGAAAGTGGAAGACCACCAGCAACCGAACCATCGGCGTCATCGCCAACAGCAGCGCGGGCAGAAGCGTGAGCAGCGTCAAGCCAAGCACGATCGACCACGGCGTGCTGCCGCCGCCTTCGAGCGCGGCCGCGATGGTATCTTTGCCGGCCTTTGCGGGCGCGGGCTCAGTCTTCATCGCAAGCGAATGCTTTGGCTCACTTGCACGGGCCGGCTCGGCTTGCAGCACGGCGGCGCTGAGGAACAAGAACAGAGCGATCAGGATTCGGCGCATCATACAGTCTCCTTCGCGATGCTGGACTCAACGGCCGCGCCGGACTCCGGACGCACTCGCAGAATGCTCTGCACGCTCTCCGGCCCGGTGCCGATCAGAAAGCGTTCCCCGTCGCAACTCACCAGCAGGAGCTGCCTCTTCGCGCCCAGCGGGAGCGTTTCGATAAGCCGCATGTGCCGCTTGCTCGTACCTCGCGCGCCGGCGCCGCCGAGCAGACTCATGATCGCCATAACTCCACGCCGCAGCATGCCCTCCTGCATTGACATATCCGTCGTGTTTGTTGCCACCAGATGCATCATCGATTCCCCTTATGCCAGGCGCGTCAAGCGCACGGCCATGCGTTGTTCCACAACTTCAAACTCGCTCCAGCTCAACTGCACCGCGCCTATCTTCAGCGGCACATCGTCGGAGCTGGTCCATGTGCTTGCGACAATCTGGCCCGCCTTCAGCCCGACGAGATCCTTGACGCGAAAGCCCGGCAGCGGAATCGCGGCGGTCAACCGCAGCGGCAGACGCGAGAGCAGCAACCACTCCGGATGCTGCTCGACGCCTGCCATCCCCCTGGCCGGCGCGGCCACCAGCGCGAGCTCCGCAACGGCGGCCGGCGGCTCGGGCGGACGCACCTCTTTGGCTGGCATGGTCGCGATGGTCGCCATGATCTACCGTTGCACCAGGAACTCGGTGAAGAGCACGTCCTCGACCTTGAGCGTCTTCATGTGCAGCGCCAGTGCGTCGCGCAGCTGCTGCTTCAAGCGATCCTTGCCGTCCGGCGCGAGCAACAGTTCACTGGTCTCGCTTCCCAGCACGGCCAGCGCCGTATCGCGCACCGTTACATTCTCTTCATCGACGACGACCTTGCCCTTTTCAGGCGGCTTCTCTTCCTTCGGCTTTTCGCCCTTGACCGGCACTGCCTCATCCACGCGCAACACCATCACCAAGCGCAGATAGCAGCCGCCGCCTGCGTCCGCGAGATTCACGAGCATCGGCTCCAGCGCGATCATGCGCGTCTTCGTCACTTCCACTTTCGCTGTTACGGGCAAAGGTGCGACCTGGGCGGCGGCGCCCGCCACCGGCAAGCGCCCCGACTTCGTCAGCCAGAACAACGCTCCGCCAGCTGCGCCAAGCACCGTGACAACCATCGCCAGCACCACAGCGATCAACGACCCGCTACCGGACTTCACTTTCTTCGCTTCGTTTGCGTCTGCCATCGTGCAATAGATAAATGCATGTGGAATGCCAACCCAGGCAGAGCATTCATTAGCGGCATTTCATCCGCCACGTGAAATGGCCGGCGAAGGTTTCTCGCCGGCCACGCACTGTTAGCTATTCCGGTTAGCGAATCATGCCGATGGCGTCCTGCGTTACCGAATCGAAGGTGGTCACGGTCTTGGAGTTAGCTTCAAAAGCCCGCTGCGCGACGATCAGGTTGGAGAATTCCGAAGAAATATCCACGTTCGACTGCTCCAGCGACTCGTCTTCGATCGTGCCGCGTCCGCCTACGTTGGCCACGCCCACGGCGATCGCGCCCGAAACATTCGAGGTCGAATATTCATTCGAGCCCGACCGCACCAGACCAGCCTCGTTGACCACGGTGCCGACCGCTACTTGTCCCACCGTCGACTTCTGCGAATTACTGAACTCCGCCTGGATGGTACCGTCCGGCTCTACGGAAAAGCCCTGGTAGGAGCCTGCCGCGTAGCCGTCCTGAGTGGTGGCCGTGGTGTTCGAGGTGCCCGCTGTCTGCACAATCTGCGGACTCCCCGCGCTGTTATACAGGTTGAAGCTGATGTTCATTGTCGAAGCTCCATCCGCCAGCCCCGGAAACGTAATGCCTGCAACATTGGCCGCGGGCGAGACCAGCGCCCCGGCCGGGTTGAACGTCAGAGTGCCCGTGTTGTTGGCCGGCGTTCCAGTCGCCGCGCCTGAGGGCAGGGTGATCCCATACGTCCACGTCGTTGCACTCGTCTTCGTATAGGTCACATTTCCCTGCTGCGCGACGCCCAGCGAATCATAGAGCGAAACCGGCGAAGAGAACTGCGTGCCATTCGCCGCCGTACTGTCCAGGCTGGTCGTCATGGAGATGTTTTGCGTCGCCTTCGCCGGTTCATTCGACGTCACCGGAAGTTGCAGCGGCACCAGTCCGCCGTTCACATCCACGGAGCCATTCGTCACGCCGTAGCCCATCACCTTCGCGCCGTTCGAGGTTGTCAGGTTGCCAACCTCGTCCACCTGAAAGTTGCCGGCACGCGTGAGCGCCTGGTTGTTGCCATCCTCCACGACGAAGAATCCGCCTCCGCTGAGCGCCATATCGGTCGCCGAACTCGAAGTGGACAGACTTCCCTGCGTATAGTTGGTCGCCGTGCCGGACACCTTCGTCCCCACGCCTACCTGCAGTGCATCGCCCGAACCTGAACTGCCGATGTTCTGGTAGAAGAGGTCTGAAAAGGTCGTTGACTGTGACTTGAAGCCGGTCGTGTTCAAATTTGCAAGATTGTTTCCAATCGTATTCAGCGCTACCGTGTCTGCCTGCAGACCGGTCAAAGCAATCGAGAAATTCGGCATCCTGATCTCCTTATGGTGAAAACGTTCGAATTCGGTTACAAATCTCTAACTTTCGCTTACCGAACCGACGCTGGTCGTCGTCACACCGGGCGTCGCCGTGCTGGCCGTCCCGATGCCGGTCAGATCCTGATTGATCGAGATCAACTGTTGCAGGCTGTTCACGCCGACGAGCTGCTGAATGTACGCATTCGGATCCGTGGGTTGCGTGGGATCCTGGTTCTTCATCTCCGTCACCAGCAGCGTCATAAAGTCGGACGAAGTGATCGCGTTCGAAGTACTGGCGGTGCTTGCCGCAGTCGAACTGGTCGAGTTGGTGCCGGTCATTGCCTGTGCCGCGCCGCGGACCGGACTCATCATGCTCAATGCCATCGGACTCATGTGTTTCTCCTTATGCAACTTTGAATGCTGCTAAACTCTCACGCTCAGCCAGCTGCCGCTTCCGTTGGCCAGCATTGCGGCCGGAAGCTGCATGCCCTGCCAGACGCTCTCCACGCCGGTCCATTCCCTGACCGATGCAACGTCTGTCCGCGCCTGCGCGCTCGACTTGCCCTGATCCGCACCCTGGCGGCCTCCCGCCGAAGCTTCGTTGCTGCCTGCGCTCGTCGCCGCATCCTGCGCTTCGGCGCCCTTTCCGCTCGCATTCACCACCAGCGAGCTCAGCGCAACATGCTCGCCCTCGAGATACTGCGAGAGTCCCGGCAGTTCCTTATGCAGACCCTCCGCCGCGCCTACCGAAGCCGCAACCACCGAGGCCGCTACCTCGCCGGTCCCGTCCAACTCCGCGCGCACCCGCAGCCAGCCGTGCGACCCGCTCGCGAAGCCGATCTCCAGCACATTCGGCGTGGAAACCAACGTGCGCAGGTCCGTGTTGGGCGCGCTCGCAACTCCGGCGGCCGTCGAGGACAACGCCGAACTCCCCGCAATCTTGGTCGTAGCGCTCGTCGTACTCGTCAGCGGCGTATGCGCAACATGTTGAATCGGCGTTACGCCAGTCGCGCCAACAATGTGGCTTGTAGCAGGAGCCGCAACGCTCACCTCAGGTACAACCGGTATCGACGCGTTTGCCGTCGCTGAAACTGCGCTGCCTGCCGCAGCCACAGGCTTGCTATCGGTCTTCTTCAGGGCAGCGCCCGATGTCTTCGCGCCGGCAATTCCGTCTTTTGAATCCTTGACCGCGACCGGCGCAGGCTCGGCTTCAAGCCGCGGCTGTATCTTCGCATCGACCGCTACAGGCGCGGGCACAACCGGCACAACCGTCGCCGAGTCCTGCGCTATCGCCTGGCCGCAATTACTGGCCGCGGTCGACTTAGCTGCATCGCTCTTACTTTCAGCCTTCTTCGCAATTGCGTCGGGCTTCACGTTATCTCGGCCAGATGCCTGAGCTTTGCCATTCATCGGCTGTCCCACAGCGATCGCCACGAGCGGCCGCGCACTCTGCTGCGGTGCAGCACCTGCCTCAGCCGCTCCCGGCGATTCATGATCATCCTTCGCCACGCTCACCGCACCCGTGTCCTGGCTGGTCTCTTCCTGCTGCGGTTCATGCGCCTTCGTCGCGGTCCTCGCGACTGCATCTTCCGGGCTGGAGACATCTGGTGGTCTCGTCATCGCAACCGGAACTTTTCCCACACCGGGCGTCGCGGAAGTCGCCGGCGTTGTTGCCACCGGAGCCTCAACCGCCACGCCTGCCTTCAACGTCTCGCCGAATCTTCCGTCATCCGGAGTCTTCGCGGTCGCTTTCGCGGGCGCATCGATGCGAGCCGCGCGTGGAACAACTGTGTTGACGATTGCTGCATTCATCGCTCGCATCTCCCTTCTGCCGGAGAGTATGCATGTCACGCGCCAAACCGCGCAGCCCCTGCATTAGCAGGACTTCATTCTTGTACTTTGGAGTTTTTCCTGGCGCTTTTCCATGCCGCGCGCGAGGCAAAGCGATCGTCCGCGATGGACTGCTCGCGCCGGCCCTCTTCAAGGGCAAGCTTCGCATGATTCTTTGCGATGATGAGCTCCACCCGCTCCATCATGAGCCGGCTTTCACAATGAGCATCGACGGCAAAGCTGAGGGCAGCCTCACGTTCTATGCGGCGACCTGCGAGATGCTCCAGATGCCGCGTGGTGCTGCTCTGTTCAGCTTGCGCGATCGCCCATTGCTCGCGGTCGCCGGTAACGAACGAGGCGCGGCTGTCCGCATCGGCAAGCTGGTGTACAGCGGTGTGGATGCTGGCTGCGGCGATGGTTTCGTCGACCGCCTGAGCCGCGACTCGGCGCTTGAGCGAACGCATCTGTTCCACCCTCGCATAGAGCCGGACCAGCCGCGTCATGCCGCCTGCGCCAGCCACTAGATCGCCATCTCGCGCAGCCGCGTCACGCCCTCGCGCATGGAGGTGCGTTCGTCGCTGCGCTGTTCGAGGTAACGCCTGATCTCGGGCATGGCCTGCATCGCGCGGTCGAGTTCGTCATCCTGGCCGGGCTTATAGGCGCCGATGCGGATAAGATCTTCGCTCTTCGCATAGGCTGCGAGCAAACGCCGCGCTGCGACTGCCTTTTCGCGATGCTCGGGCGTCGTCACGGCGGGCATCAGCCGGCTCAGGGAGTCGAGAATATCGATGGGCGGGTACTGTCCTGCCGAGGCCAGCGCCCGCGACAGCACGATGTGCCCATCGAGGAAGGAGCGCACGGAATCGACAATAGGATCCTGTTGGTCGTCCCCTTCCATCAGCACGGTGTAGAAGGCCGTGATGCTGCCGTGCTCCAGGTTGCCGGCGCGCTCCACCAGCTTCGCCAGCCGGGTGAAGACGCTGGGCGTATAACCCTTGCTGGCGGGCGGCTCGCCGGCTGCCAGGCCCACCTCGCGCGCGGCCATGGCATAGCGCGTCAGCGAATCCAGTACCAGCAGCACGTGCCTTCCGCGAGCCGCGTAGAACTCCGCGACAGCCGTCGCGGCCATGGCGGCGCGCATGCGCAGCAACGGGCTCTGGTCGCTGGTCGACACCAGCACGACCGAGCGCTTCAGGCCCTCCTCGCCCAAGGCCTCCTCGACGAACTCGCGCACCTCGCGACCGCGCTCACCCACCAGGCCGACCACCGTAATGTCGGCTGCCGTGTTCCGCGTCATCATGCCGATCAACGTGCTCTTGCCTACGCCTGAGCCGCCAAAGATGCCGACACGCTGGCCTCGGCCGACGGTCAGCATGCCGTCGATCGCACGGACGCCGGTCTGCAGCGCCTCGCGAATGGGCACACGCTGCATCGGCGCAGGCGCGGCGCCGTCGAGCGGCCACAAGGCACGCACGCGCGGGGCGGGCTTGCCGTCGAGCGGCTCACCGAGTGCGTTCAGGATGCGCCCCTGCATCTGCTCGCCGACCGCGATCGACGGCATCGCGCCGAGCGCCTGCACGGCATCGCCATACTGAATTCCCTGGGTCGCATCGAGCGGCATGGAGATGACGTTGGCGCCGCGAAACCCGATCACCTCCGCGGCATGGCGGCGGCCATTGCCATCGAGAATCTGACAGCTCTCGCCGACCGAGCACAGCGGTCCGGCCGACTCGACCGTCTGGCCCGACGCCTTGACCACCCGCCCCAGCCAGCGCCACGCGGGCCGGGTTTCGAGCATCGCGAAGTAGGGCTCCAGACCCGCCGACCCGAGGCCTTCCTGCACCTTGCCCGTCATTCGCCCTGCCTCTGTGTAAGCTCCGCGAATCCGCGTTCGATCTCGGCGAGCTGCACTTCCACGCCCAGCTCGACGCGCCCGACCTCGGTCTCGAGGATGCAATCGCCATCCTGCAGGCGAGAGTCTTCGATCACCGACACACTCTCGCCGGAGAACATCTCACTCCAGCCGTCCACATGCTTCACGCGCAGCACGGTCGCGCTGCCATCCTGCACTCGCGCAAGCGCCGCGCGCACGGTCGCGGCCAGGTACATGGGATCGGCCGCAACCTCTCGCGCGAGCACGCGCCTCGCCATCGCGATGGCCAGCTTGACCACCTGCGCTTCGGCCGCGGCGAAGTAGCGCTGACGATCGCGCGCGAACTCGGCGCATACCTGCTCGGCGCGCTGACGCTCCGTTGCGACCGCCTCGGCCAGCGTGACCTCGTACTCGCGTCTCGCCGTCGCGAGAGCTTCTTCGCGGGCCGCATCGACCATCGCCCGCGTCTGGCGTGTTCGGTCCTTCGCGGCCTGCTCGGCTGTCTCTTCAACTCTCGCGATCGCTTGCGCGGCAAGCTGCTCTTCTTCGATCGCGAAGAACTCCAGCATGCTTACACCGCGCCTGCCGCCTGCGATGAAATCGACCGGTACTTCGCCCGCTTCGGGAAAGTTAAAGAGTGATGTCATTGTCGGTTTCCACCTTCAGGACAATGCGGCCTTCGGATTCAAGCTTGTGGGCAAGCGCAAGCAACTCCTGCTGCGCGGCGCTGACATCTTTGCCGCGAACCGGGCCCAGCGACTCCATATCGTCGCGCATCATCTCCGCCGCGCGCGAACTCATCGCCTTGAACAAATGCGCGCGGACGTTCTCCTTGCCGCCCTTCAGCGAGAGTGCAAGCATCTTCTTGTCGGCGGCTGAGACGAGTTCTCGAATGGCCTGCTCGGAAACCGTCAGCAGATCGTCGAAGGTGAACATGAGACTGCGGATGTCGGTCGCGGTCTTCGGCTCCTTCTGCTCGATCTCTTCCAGAATGCCGTTGCAAAGCGTCTGATCCAGACCGTTCAGCAGGTCAGCGACGGCTCTGTATCCGGCATAGTTTTTGCGTCCGGTCTGGCCGAGCGAATCCATGCGGCGATGCAGGACCAACGCTACTTTCTGCGCCATCTCGGGACTGAACTGACGCATGCCGGCGAGCCTGCGCACTGCCTCCACGCGCATCGTGCTGCCCAGGTGCAGCAATACGGTTGCTCCGCGCTTGGAATCGAGATGCGCAAGGACGAGCGCGACGGTCTGCGGATGTTCATTTTCAAGGAACTTGCTCAGCTGCTGCGGCTCCATCTTCTGCAGCATGGCGAGATCGCCGGTGGTGCGTTCGCGAACGCTGTTCACCTGGTTGAGCAGTTCGTCGGCGCGCGCGGAGCCGAACGCCTCGGTGAGCAGGCGCGAGGCGTAATCGTGACCGCCGCGGACCAGGTAGGCCTGCGACGTGGCCAGCCCATGGAACTCCTTCATGACCGCGTTGAGCTGCTCTTCGCTCACCTCGCCCATGCGCGAGATCTCATCGGCGATGAGTTGCACATCGCTCTCGCTGAGGCTCTGAAAAAAGTTCTTCGCGAGCTCTTCGCCGACCGCCATGATGAGGATCGCCGCCTTGCGCAGGCCCGGTATCTTCGCGCCGTCGCCGTCCGATTGGAGATATCCTGCCATCAGTCGTCTCCATCCGCGGCGATCCACGCTTCGAGCAGGCGCGTGCTGTGCACCGGGTCCCGCTTGATGTGAGCGGAGACTTCATCGAAGATACGCGGCCCGCTGTCCGGGGTCGCAGCAGGTTCAGAGGCGCCCGGAGTTCCGCTGAGTCCCCCAGGCGATGAACCTTCAGCACCGCCCTCAAGCCCTGCGCGCCGCATTCCGGAACGGATTCCGCGGCCTTCTTCAACGCCTTCGACACTATGTCCCTCCGTCAGCAGCAGCGGCTGCTTCAGGCTGGCGACGACCTGGCCCGCAACCGGCTTCAACACCAGCATGACCACCATGATGCCGAGCAGACCGATCGTCGCGGTCTTCAGCGTCGCGGGCTGCGTGGCGAGCAGACTCCGGGCTTGCTCCAGCGTCTTGTCGATGCCCGTAGCAGGCATCTCCGGCGCGTTCGAGCTGAAGCTGACGTTCTCCATCACCACCTGATCGCCGCGGTCCTCATCGAAGCCGACGGCCGCCTGCGCGAGCTGCTCCAGGCGATGCATCTCGTCCGGCGTGCGCGGCTTCCAGACCGTCTTTGCAGCCTTCGCTGCGCTGTCGGTCTGCATGCGATCGTTGACTACAATGGCCGCGGTGATGCGGCGCACGCGGCCCGCGCCGGCCTCGCTATGTGTCAGGTGACGCGTTACAGCATACGTGCCGCTCTCCTGCTTCATGCTCTGGCCGGTGCCGTTTCCGCTTTGCGGAAAGACCGGCAGCGGATCCTTTTGCAACAGTGGCGGAGTGCCCGGTGCCGCGGCCGCCGTACTACCCTGCACCGCGCCGGCCGGCGCAGCCGCAGGCGTGTTGCTGGCCGTGCCGGGAACACCCGAGGCAGCACGCGCGCCACCGCTGGTCTGTTCGGTTTTCTGCGTGGTAAGCGTGGCCGTCTGGGCGGGGTCGTAGACCTCGTCCGTGCGCTCTTCGGAGGATTCGTCGTAGCTCACGTTCACCGTGGCGCGCACGTTGCCGGCGCCCGCCAGCGGCTCCAGCATGGCGATCAACTTCGCCTCCAGCTCATGCTCTTCGTCGACGGCTTGCGCGCCTCGTCCGCCTGCCTGCAGGTTGACGCGGCCATCGGCATCGACCAGCGTAACCTGCGCGGGAGTCAGGTTTTCAACCGCGCTGGCGACGAGGTTGCGGATCGATTCCGTCTGCCCGGGATCGAGCGAAAAGCGCTTGAGCTTCAGCACGACGCTGGCCTTGGCAACCTTCTCCTCGCTGGTAAACAGGCTGGCCTGCGGGAGCACCAGGTGAACCCGCGCCGAACGCACCACGCCCAGTGTGGCGATGGTGTGCTCGAGTTCGCCCTCGAGCGCGCGCTGATAGTTGACGCGCTCGTCGAACTCGCTGCCGACCCAGTTGGGCTTGTCGAACAACTCGAAGCCAAGGCGTCCGCTCTGCGGCATGCCTTTGGCCGCGACCTCCATGCGAGCCTTGTCCAGCGACTCAGCCGGAACCTCGACGCCTGTGCCATCGGCCGTCATCTGAAACGGAATGCTGGCCGCGCCGAGTTCCTGCGCAACCTGCTGCACGTCCTTGCCTTCGAGGCCCGAGAACAGGACGCGCCAGTCGGGACGTCCGGCGTACCAAATCATCGCGGCAACCACCGCGATCAGCATCGCGGAGCCGCCGAGAAGCCAGGTGCGGCGCTGCGCCGGCATTGCGGCGAGATGGCCGCGTGCCTGCGAGACGACCATCAGGGCTCGTTGTGCTGGTCCGGTTTGTGGTGTGTCTGCCATAGTGTGGTAGTGGTAGACCCACTCATCGCGTAAAACAAAGGCGCGATGAACGGGGCACAGGTAGGGCTATCGTTCGTTAGAACTGCATCTGCATCATCTGCTGGTACGCGCCCACAGCTTTGTTGCGAACCTGCAAGGCAAGCTCAAACGCCATGTCTGATTTTTGCGTCGCAATCATCGCCTCGTGCACGTCGACTCCTGATCCGTTGAGCAAGCCGGTTACCGCCTGTTGCGCCTTCTGATCGAGCGATGTTGTCTGGTCGACCATGGCGCGAAAGATGCCGCCGAAAGGCTGCGCGGATTGTTGCTGTTGCACCTGCGGGCTGACGGCTCCGGCAAGGGCGCTTCCAATCTGATTGATTGCAACCATGCTCTTGACTCCTATGAACTACTTCAAAATCTCCAGCGAACTCGCGAGCATGCCCTTCTCTGCCTGCACCGCCGAAGCGTTCAACCCATAGCTGCGCGTCGCGCCCATCAGGTCGACCATCTCGGTGAGCGGATTGATGTCCGGATACGCGACGTATCCATCCGCGCCGGCGTCCGGATGCTGCGGATCGAAGCGCATCAGCGGCGCTCCCTGGTCCTCGATAACCCCCGTAACCGCGACACCTCCAGCCGGCGCTGTGCTGCCGCCTGCGCTCAGCAGCGATGCGCCGAAGCTGCCCGAGTCCATTGCCGAGAAGACGACGTGATGGCGTTTGTATGGTCCGCCGTCTGCCGTCCGCGTGGTCTCTGAGTTGGCCATGTTCGAGGCGACCACTTCGGCGCGCACCCGCTCGGCTTTCAGGGCCGACGAGCTGATGTCCATCATGCCGAACAGGTTCATTTGGCATCCGCGTGAATCGCGCTCATCACGCGGCTAAACTCGCCGCGCAGCAACGCGACACCGGTGCGAAACTGCAGCTGCGACTTCGCCAGCTGCATGCTCTCGCGATCAAGCGAGACGGTATTGCCGTCAGGCCGCGCGACTAATCCGTCCACATCGCCGACCGTGGGATCGGATGTGCCGGTGAGCGCGGCGCTGAAGCTCTGCTCGAAGTCGAATCCCTGAGTCTTATAACCCGGTGTATCGATGTTGGCCATGTTGCCGGCGGTCAGCTTCATCTGGTCTGAGGTAAGGTCGAGATACTTCGCGAGTGCATCGCCCATTGCGGTTCCAATCTGCATAGCGTCATCCCTCCGGCATGACTAATGCATGCGAAACGCCAAACTTGCATGCGTGAAGATAAGAACGCTCCAATGAGTCGTCCTGGACAAAAAAAGGCCGCCCCCAGGCCAGGGACGGCTGCCCATGAAAACACTCAATCTCTTAGCCGCGCCCGGTTGCCCGCACACGAATCTCGTTGACGCCTATCTCGGAACGATCCTCCGACAGGATGGCGCCGCGTTCCATCACATGCATCAACTCGCGCACATTTCCCGGCCAGCTGTACTCGTGCAGGCGCGCCATGGCGGCCGACGATACGCCTTTGCGCGGCGAGTCCCTGCCCATCTGCTCCAGAAAGAACTCGACCAGCAGCGGCAGGTCTTCCATGCGATCGCGCAGCGCCGGAACCTCCAGCGGAAAGACGGCGAGACGATGGTAGAGGTCCAGGCGAAAGGTCTTCTCCTGCGCCCGGCGTTCCAGCTCCTGATGGGTCGCGGCGATCACCCGCACATCCACGCGGACGCTCTCGTTTTCGCCTACCTTCTGCAGTTCGCCACACTCCAGGAAGCGCAGCATCTTGGCCTGCAGCGCCAGCGGCATCTCGCCGATCTCGTCGAGAAACAGCGTGCCTCCGTGCGCGGCTTCGATACGCCCGGTGCGGGACGTTACCGCGCCCGTAAACGCACCGCGCGTATGGCCGAAGAGCTCCGCTTCGAGCAGCGACTCCGGAATGGCCGCGCAGTTCAGCACCACGAACGGCTTGGCCGCGCGGGCACTCAGACGATGAAGCGCCTTCGCCACCACCTCCTTGCCGGTGCCGGTCTCACCCTCGATCAGTACCGTAGCGTTGCGCGGCGCGACCAGCCGGATAAGCCGCGCGAGCTCCAGCATCGCCGCACTTTCGCCGACCATCTCCGGCAGAGCCGCGCTGAGCGGTTTCGGCTGAGGCACCGGAACCAGATCGCTGACAAACAGAACCGGAGCCTTGAGCGGAGGCGCTACGACATCCTCAAACTCCTGCGCCGCGCGCAGCACATGCAGCAGTTCATTCCGGCGCGGACTGCGCGCCCCGCCCGGAGTTCCCGTGCCATCGATGCGCAGCAGGTCCATCGCCGGGTACAGGCGCTGCATCTCGCCGGCAAACTCACCGGCTTCCAGATCGGGCAGCCAGCCGTCGACCACCATCGCTTCGGGGTGCATGTCGTCCGCGATGCCCATCGCCTCCGCGCCGCCTCCCGCCTCGCGGACAGTCCAGCGCAGTTGCATCAGCCCTTCCTTCAGGCGATGGCGCAGGCCTGTGTCCGCGCTTACCAGTACCACCACACGCGCCGCCACACTGCGTTCGATCCCTGCCATAGCCCCACTCACCCGCCAACCCAATGCGCTCATTCGGCCACCGTCTCCCTTGTTTCCTGTTCGCCCTCATGCAGGAGCTCCTGCATCCTGCGCACCTGCAAGGTCACGCGTTCGGTCTGCTCGAGGGCCTGCAGAATCGTCTCCAACAGCTCTTCGCAGGTCGGCGGACGCACGCCGTCGGGGCTCATGGTGCCGATGTAGAGTCCGCACTCGAGCGCGGTGAGAGGTTGACTCAGATCGTGCAGCGCCTTCCGCATCCGTTCCGTCTGGCCGATGTGTGATCCGGTCTCAGGCAATAAGGGCCTGCTCCGGGGAGGGCGACCACGCCAGAGCCACCGGCTTGCGGATGCCCTCCTTGATCCCCGCTGGAAGCGGAGTGTGCGACGCCGCCGGCATCAGGTAACCCTCGCCCCGCACTGTCTCGATCACCCGATCCGGCCCGAAGGTATCGCCGTACAGGCTCGACCGTGCTGCGCTCAGTTTCTTGCGCAGGTAGTTCACGTAAACATCGACCACATTCGTTCCCGCCGCCGGCGAAGCCTGCCAGACATCCCGCAACAGATCGCTGCGCAGGCAGATGCGGCCGCGTGCCTGCATCAGGTACTCCAGCAGCGC
>CAXTMK010000012.1:23055-25389 GCA_964245315.1 uncultured Acidobacteriaceae bacterium
CCCCGGGAGCCATCTGCCAGACCTCGCGGCTCAGCTCCTCGCGGGAGCCGCACTGCCCGTTTCTTCGCAGCAGGTACTCCAGCAGCGCGAACTCCTTCACCGTCAAGTCCACAATGTGGCCGTCGCGCGTCACTGCCCGGCTGATGCGATTCAGCTCCACGCCGCCCGCGCGCAGGGTCGGATCGGCAAACTGCTCGCGGCGCCTCAGCAGCGCCCTGCACCGCGCCGTCAACTCGCTGAAGCTGAACGGCTTCAGCAGGCAGTCGTCCGCGCCCAGATTGAGGCACTTTACACGATCCGCAATCGCGTTGCGCCCGGTCAGCACCAGCACCGACGTCCCGGCGAAGCGCCCGTGCATCTCTTCCAGCACCTGCATGCCGTCCTTCTGCGGCAGGCTCAGGTCCAGCACCATCAGGTCCGGACGGTGTTCCAACGCGTGTGCAAGCCCCGTATGTCCATCGCCAACCAGGTCCACTTCATGTCCGTCCAGCTTCAGACCCCTGGAAAGAAACGCTCCCAGTGCCGCATCGTCTTCCACAATCAAAACTCGCATACCTTGAAGCTCCGTTTAGCTACGCTTGCTTTGCCTGCGCCAGTGGTCCCGTTCCGAGTGTCTGTCCGCGGTAACCGTTCTTTGTTGAAAGACGTTACCGATTAACCATCTCCTGAAACTTCTCGTTTACGAACTGTTTATTTGGTCGAGAATGATTCGAATCCCGCTATGGAACGAAGGTCCAATTTGACCCAAAAGTGTAATTCGCTGTGGGTTTACGCATAAGGTGAAACCTGGGTGAATGGCTTCGGTTTCGGCGTTAATCGCCTTTACATCCCGTTGACCAGCAACACGGGCGGCGGCAACTATCCCGGCAACGCTGATTGACCGGTCTGCCGCCCGGCATTGCCGCCACCGGTTTTCCCGACGTGACCTTCACGGGCAACAACATTCCGGTCGCCTGGGACGGCACCAACTCGCATGTGACCACCGAAGGGCAGACGTCGTTCACGGCGCAGGACAATGTGCTTTGTCCGAGCCGCTGCAGCCGGGTGGCGGCAGTGTCGCGCAAGAGTCAGGACAGCCCTTGCCAGAGAACGCTGTGTTCGCCAGGAACGCGGTCTGGGACGACTTCAAGCTGATGCAGCCCAGCCCGGATGGATAGCGGGGACACTCCAACGCAATGCGCTGGATCGCGTCGCAGCTCCATGTCTGGGTCCGAGCTTGGGTGGCGTTCCGGTTGAAGCGGTAGAAGCCGGCCCGGCTCACCCGCGCCAGCTCCACCATCCGCTCGATGCTGAGGCCGCGGTCTGCGCTCACTTCTTCCGCGACCTTGCGGCAGATTGGAGATTTCCAGTCGAGGCCTGCAGCATCCGCTGTTCTTCGATGCGCTGCAAGCACCCCTTCAAAAAATCGATCACCACCGCCTGACGACCAATTTCACGTTCGAATTCGCGATCTGGCACTCGGACCAACACCGCTGCCCGGGACAGGGAAAGGCGTTGGCCCGGTGCCTGCCGGAACTCACGCTGCCAGCGATGCAGCACGCTGGGATTGACCTCCAGCCCCCGCGCCACCTCGGCCATCGCAACCCCAGCTTCCAGCCGCCGAACGGCGGCCAGCTTGAACTTCCTGTGTGACAATCCCATGACTCAATCCTCCATTCCATGGATTTTGAGTGTTATCCGGTTGTCTCAAAATGAGGCAAGTCCAGAAGGATGTCCACACGTCTATTCGCAAGGGCCCGGCAGGACCAGGTTGTTAATGCCCTGAGTTGAACTGTTACTTCATCATCTGGTCGAGCAAGGGTTTCATGGCGGCATACCATAGGTCATAGCCATGTGGATTCGGGTGCAAACCGTCGGGCATAATCTCCGGAGGGACGTCTCCGTTTCCATCCAGGAAGACCTTGCCGATGTCGAGATAGCGCACGGTCTTGCCGTTGTCCAGCTTGCTGATGATGTCGTTGACCTGTTGGTTCACGACGGTTGCTTGGTTGCCGTGCTTGCCACGGGGAAAGATGCCGAGTAAGAGCACTTTTGTCGCGGGCAGCTTATCATGCGTGACCGCAACGATCTTCTCGATGGCAGAGGCTATCCATTCCGGGTGGTCGACTCCGTCGTTATTGGTGCCGATCATGAGTACCATCACCTTGGGATGAATGCCGTCGAGCTCGCCATTCTCGATGCGCCACAAGACGTGCTCCGTCTTGTCGGCCGAGATGCCGAAGTCGGCTGGGTTATAAGGCGCGAATTTGAGCCAGCTATATTGCCCACGGCTCGGCCAGAAGTCGGTGATCGAGTCGCCCATGAAGAGCAGGCCCACATCACCCTGGGTGATAC
>CAXTMK010000012.1:25399-56622 GCA_964245315.1 uncultured Acidobacteriaceae bacterium
GAGGAAGTCCTTGTGGCGATCCAGTCCCTTGATTTCGGGGGTCTGTGCCGATTCGGGCGTTCGCGGAGACGGTGCCGGCTTGGCGACTGCGGCGGGGGCTGCCGATGCTGATGGCGTTGCCGCCGGAGCGATGGGGGTCGCCGGCATCTGAGCCTGCGACAATGCGCATAGAGTTAGTGCCACTGCCGTCGTGAAGATATTGTTATTCCTCATGGATCTCCTTATCTATCTGACTTATTTCAAAGGCACTCATACTTGCCGCCAACAACGAGGGGCGTTGCGTGAGCCCCGTCCTGCAACCGGTTTACTGGGCGAGATGATTCCGGTGCCACCTGGAAGCATATCGTACAGCGGCCGAGCGGGCTTCACTGCCGGATTCTCATCCGCGACGGAAATCGCCAGAATGCGAATGTTCTCGTTGGCGGGCAGCTTAACGGTCTTGGCCCCGGCAGGAAGATCGATCCTGTAACCAAAGAGGTAGGAGTAGAGCCAGCAAATCGGCAATTGGGGCGAACGGCATGGACTGAGCGAGTCCAGAAGCGGAAGTGGATCTGCTTGGCGGCGCGAGATGTGTTTGTAACGCCCAGATTGTCGCTCACGCTTGACAGCGTTGTCAATAAACTGTTTGAGCGCCTTCAATCATCCAGCTAAAGTCCTCGCACCCTCTCTTTGACCTGAAGTCTGGCGGCGGCCACCAGGGCGTCGAGCGCCGAGGTCTGGCTGGCGGCGTTAGCGGAATCGAATGGCCCCGACCAGCGCTCCGACAGTTGGAAGTTCGGTCCCTGCGCGTTCTTCCACAGAGTATTGGCATTCTTGTCGAGGAAGGATTCGTACGCCGGGTCGGGGTGTGCCTTATCGAGCAAAGCGAGGTTGCGAACGAAAATCCCTTTGAACTGCACTCCGTCGGCTCCGCATTTGGGTTCGCAGGGATCATGCAATATGCCATTCGGATCGACGAGTTGAGTCACCGCTGCGGTGCCAATTTTCTGCGCAGCCGCCTTGAGATCCGGATCATGATCTGCCGCCGCTAACTCCACAAGTCCGCCTAACACCACGCCCTGGTTGTAAGTCCACGTCGTCCGGCCATTGTTGGTGCAGCTTGCCGTTGCGCCCGTTCCCGCTATATTCAGCCCGTCGTTGATCAAACCCTTCGCATTGATCATGCCAGTGGCCTCAAACCACTTCCATTCCCGGTTGCCCCATCCCAGATACTGCTTGCGCCTGGAACCCGACGTCCGATTCGCCAGATGAGCAGCCACGGACAGGAACAGTTCGTTCGCAATTGCGTTCTTATATTTATTGTCTTTGCTCCACCAGATACCGCCGCCGCAGGTATCGTCCCATTCCGTTGCCATGTCGGCGAAGATCGATTCGCCCATTGCGAGGTAGTCTTTATTCTTCGTGAGATCGTACGCGTCGATCCACGCCAGCGCCCACCATCCCTCGTCATCCAGATATTTGTTCAGAAACCCGGCACGGGTCTTCGGCGCCTGAGTCTTCCTTTCCGGATCGGCAGTCTTCTGGGCCGCGGCAAAGGTGTTCGCGAGGACGGGGTTGTACTCCGTCGACTTGCTGACCCGCGCGTAATCCACCAGCACCGTAATCGCATTCGCCGAGTTCCACCATCCGGTTGTCTTATAGAGGCCGGTCGACGGGTCGTACCAGGTCTGCAACGTCTTTACAGCGTCCCCTGCGTCCTGGAGGTAGGGAGAAGCAAGGGGAGGCGCGCTTTGACTATTCTTTGCCGGTGATAGCCCGCAACCGGTAAGAACAGGCAGCGTAAGCAGGAGGAGAGATCTGATTTCAGATGTTCTTAGCATAGATTAGTTTCCCTGTGTCTTCGTGGGCTTGCGTAGATTTCTCGGCGCTCGAATAGAAGTCGTATCACTCGATCTTTAGCATTCGCTGGAGCTCTTCGAGAGAGACTCGCTTGGTCTCCGGAAAGAAAATGACGACCACGATGAGTTGCAGCACCATCATCGCCGCGAAGAATGCAAATGGGTACGCGCCGGAACGAGCGGCGATAATGGGAAAAACCAACGAGAGGATGGCATTCATTACCCAGTGGGTGCCGGACCCGAGACTTTGTCCCTTACCGCGAACCCGGGTGGGAAATATTTCGCTCAGATAGACCCAGACGACCGCGCCCTGCGAGACGGCAAAGAAAGCGATGTAAACCACCAGAGCCCAGACCAGCAGTTCCCTATGCTGCTGCGTTGCGAAGATAGCGGCGACGGCGGCCAGGCAGACTGCGGTTCCGACCGATCCGATCAGCAGTAGCGTCTTGCGGCCGAACCGGTCGATCAGCGCCATCCCGACCAGCGTTGCCGCGAGATTCATGGCGCCGATGGCGACCGATTGCATGTTGCCCGAGACCCGACTGAACCCGGCGGCGCTGAAGATATCGCCCAGGTAGTAAAGGATGGCGTTGATACCGCTCAGCTGATTGAAGGCCCCGATAGCGATAGCCAGGAAGATAGGCTTTCCGTAGCGGAGGCGGCCATTCCGGCGTTCGAACAACGAGGCCTGTTTCTGGTCGCGCTCCAGATGCAAGGACTCGCGAATGTCAGCGAGTTCGGCCTCGGAGTTGGGCGTGCCCATGAGCTTGAGAACCGCGAGTGCTTCGTCGAGGCGATCCTGTGTCGTCAGCCAGCGCGCGCTGCGCGGAATACTGAACAGCAACGCGAAGAAGATAGCTGCGGGCACAGCGGCAACGCCGAGCTCAACGCGCCACTCGCGCGTGCCGAGATTCAACAAGCTGATGAGGTAGTTGGAGAGGTAGGCGAGCAGGATCCCTATGACTATATTGATCTGGAATGTACCGACCAGACGGCCTCGCAGCTGGGGTGGAGCAAGTTCGGCGATATACACCGGGCCAAGAACCGAAGAGCCGCCGATGCCAAGGCCGCCGATGAAGCGCGCCGCCAACAACAGAATCCAACCCGGGGCGAATGCACACCCGATCGAGGAGATGACGTAGAGAACGGCGGTCAGGCGCAGCATCTCGCGCGAGCCGAAACGCTGGCCGAGCGTACCCGCCGTGAGGGCGCCCAAGACGGTACCGACGAGGGCGATGGAGACGGTTATCCCCAGCTCTGAAAGGCTGAAAGTCCGGTGCAGCAGAGGAAGCGGGAGCTGGATGTCGTGGAGACCGAAGGCGTGAGTAATTCCGCCGGTTGTGCCGGAGATGACGGCGGTATCAAAACCGAATAAGAGGCCGCCCAGAGCGCCTACGAACGTGCTGCGAAGAACATATCTATTGATGGGCAAGGAGTTCCTCCACTCGATTGAAGAGAGCCGACTTCAAGCCGAGAACACACGCCCCCAGGAGTCCAGCCGTCGGCCCAGGTTGAGCCTTCAGAGTATATGTCTTGGGCGCTTCGAGTCTCGCGGGTTCCAATACGTCGGGTTTCGTCAATCGGTATACATAACTGCGATGTTCAAGCTCGCGGAACATCGCGGGCGAAAACAGATCCCAGGCCTCGCAAACGCCTCCTCCCAGGAGAGAGAGAGGCAGGTTCAACGTATTGACCAGACCTGTCAGAGCGATCGCCAACGCGTCACCGACCGTGTTGAATATGCCAAGAGCTTGCCGGTCGCCGGAGCTAGCCAGCAGAGCCAGGTCATGAGCGGTCACCGCTTCACACAAATCCTGGACAACTTCATCGCGTCCGGCCGCAAGTCTTGTTGGCAGCGTAATTGTTTCGAGGACGGCGGTCCCCCCGGCGCACGGGGCGATCCGTAGATTGGTTCCACCCAGATCAACTCCGATGGAGTATGTGTCCGTCATCGCCGACCTCCTTGCGATTTGCAATTGTCGCTTGCGTCAGATCCGCTGAAATTTGTCCGAATTTGGAATTGTTTTTTGACAACGTTGTCTCTTCCGTCTCAGAACGTATATGATCTCCGTGCACAAGTCAATGTCGTCTGAGAGAAGCTCGGACGGGATCGGAGTAGCATCGTGAATTCTTGCGGGCAACTGATAAGTTTTGCGACGTGAAGCAACGGAACATTGCCCAGGAGACTTGTGCAATGGAGGAGCCCGCAAATCCTGCCTCTACCAACAAATTATGCCGCTGGCGGAATGTCTGGCGCTAGCCAACCCTGATGGACTGGAGCCCGCTGCAAAGTCATGAAAGACACGATAGGCTTCAAGACAATGGATTTCACACGACGAGCTTTTATATCGCGACTAGCCCGGTTCATGGCGGGTGCCGGTGCCCTATCGCTTTTGCCAAATCCGTTGCACGGGCAAGCGCATGCCATCATTCAATCGCGTCGACCTGCTCCGGGGGATCGGAAATTTCGCAGCGAGGCGGTGGAACGTCACATTGAGTCCATCTGTCAGATCATCCGCGACCCGGTTCTGGCGGTACTCTTTGCGAACTGCTTTCCTAATACGCTTGATACCACCGTGCAGCCGGGCACCTTTGAAGGCAAGCCTGACACCGTCGTGCTTACCGGCGACATCGCCGCAATGTGGCTGCGGGACTCCTCGGCGCAGGTGTGGCCCTATCTGCCGCTCGCTTCGAAGGATCGCTCTCTGCGCCAGTTGCTCGAGGGCGTTATTCGCCGGCAGGCCCGGTGCCTGCTGATAGATCCATACGCGAATTGCTTCATGGCGGACTTGAGTGCTCCCCCTTTAGACGGGAGCCGCAAGGATGAGACCGTTATGAAACAAGGCGTGGGAGAAAGAAAATACGAGTTGGACTCACTTTGTTATCCAATCCGTCTCGCTCATGGGTATTGGAAAAACACCGGCGACACGTCGCCCTTCGACGCAGCATGGAAGCTTGCAATGCAGACAGCGCTGAAAACTATGCGGGTGGAGCAACGCAAGGACGGTCCGGGACCTTACCGCTTCCGACGAGCTGCATTGAATCCGACGGACTCTCTCGTCAATGGGATCGGAAACCCACTCCGCCCGGTCGGACTCATTGCTTCAGCATTTCGGCCAGCCGATGATGCCTGCATTCTGCCGTTTCTGGTGCCTGCCAATCTCTTTGCAGTCACCTCCCTGCGTCAGCTCGCGACCATGTCACATGCCGTTCTTGGCGATGCAAAGATGGCTAATGAGGCAACCGACCTTGCAAATGAAGTGGAGGCCGCCCTTAGAAAACACGCGATCGTGCCAACCGCGGCCGGTACGATCTGGGCCTATGAGATCGACGGATACGGTAACTCCATTTTGATGGACGATGCCAATGCCCCTGGACTTTTAAGTTTGCCCTATCTGGACAGCTCCCCTGATGAAGCCCTCTACGCTCGCACCCGAAGTTTTGTCTGGAGTGAGCGGAATCCCTGGTTCTTCCGCGGAAGTGCAGGCGAAGGCATTGGCGGGCCGCACGTCGGCCGCGGCAGCATCTGGCCGATGTCGCAAATCATTTACGCACTGACGAGCGACTCCGACGCTGAGGTTAGAAACATGATTCAAATGCTGAAGAGTTGTGCCGCCTCCACTGGATTTATTCATGAATCTTACAATCGCAATGATTCCGCTGTCTTTACAAGAGCCTGGTTTGCGTGGGCAAACACTCTATTTGGAGAGTTGATCGCGAAGACCGCAACACAGAACGCCGCCCTCCTGGGATAACTGCTCAAGGTTGCGTCGTCCTTCGAACTGCTGTGAAGCAGATCACGCTTGAGGACATCGCTGTCAATCTGCGCGCAGGTTCAGCCTGATTGGCTTGCCTAAGCCTGGACTGCGGCATATATTTACCGCCATGATCCTAAAGAGCGTTCTGGTTCGTTACAGAGTCGAAGGGTTTCTCCGCTACGCTGTCGCATTTTTGTTGCTGACGGTGAGCGCGTCTGCGCTTCAAGTATGTGCTGAAGCGCAAACCAACAGTGTTAAACCACCGGCATCTGTTCCTGGAAGTCGGGGCGGGAGCGGTAAACTGACATTTGAGGTCGTCTCTATTCGTCCGAGCACTCTGAAATTCGTTGTCAAGGGATTAGATTTTCTCGACCCGGTGAGTAACATGGCGCCACCGCAGGGAGGCCTGTTTTCCTGGAATGTGCAGTTCGTCTGGCTGATTAATTTCGCATACGATCTTCGAGGACCAATAGCGCAGAACGTGTGGGCGGCCCTGCCCAAGTGGGCGCAAACCGATTGGTACACCATCGAAGCCCGCGCGGATGGAAACCCCACCCGAACCGACGTACGCCAGATGGTGCGCTCGATGGTGGAAGAGCGTTTCCAGTTCGCTGCGCATCTCGAAAAGCGCGAAGGTGAGGTGTTCGCGCTTGAGGTGGCAAAGCCGAGCCTGGGGCTCAAGCCACACCCTGAAGGCACGCCCTGCACGCTCTCTTCGTCGCTGATGGACGAGAACAAGTATCCGCACGCGTACCCGCCCTACAGGCAGGTCCCTCCACATTGTGGTGTTTTCAATCGCGAACTGAGCCACGTTGGGGAGCGCCGTTTTGAGATGCTAGATGTTACGGTGCAGCAGATCGCCGATTCAGTGCATCTGCCACTGGCTGTCGTTGACCGGACCGGCCTCGAAGGGCACTTCGATGCGGTGCTTGACTATGGGCCAAGCGGCATTCCGCAAAATCCCGATACCTCCGACGAGATTGGTCTCCCTCTGTTGCCAGTTGCTCTTGAAAAGCAGCTCGGTTTGAAGCTGGTCAAACAGAAGGCTCAAGTCGATGTTTTTGTCATAGACCATATCGGCACGTTGTCGGAGAACTGACACTATCGCAACCCGGCCACCCATGAACCCCAATGCGTCTTGCTCCGCTCATTCTCGCGCTTTCACCGCTGCTGGCCATCGTCGCCAACGCTCAGACTGGTCCCCCAACCCCGTTCCCGCAGTTTGACGTGGCCACCATCAAGCCCGTAGACCCGAAGGCTCCGCACCCCAGCGATGTCACCGTGTACCCCGGCGGGAGAGTTCGTATCCGCGGCTGCTCGCTCAAATCCCTCATTGCGACGGCCTTCGATCTGAGGCTTTGGCAGATATCCGGAAGCGAGCCCTGGATGGGCGAGAATCTCTACGACGTCGAGGCGAAGCCGCTGCAGGACTCACCGCCCATCCACTACGACGTGCGTTTCACCTGGTGGCGCATTGAAGACTCGCGCCTGCGCCAAATGCTGCAGGCCCTCCTGATCGATCGCTTCCACCTCAAACTTGATTCGCGCTCCGGCACAGGAACCATGTACCTGCTCGAAGCGAGTGCCAAGACGCCCCTGCTTCACCCCACCGAGGCAGAGGCCAGCGAACATCCTTTCGGCGGCGAAGGCTTCTCTGGAAATTTCGGTCACGCCGGTGACAGGTGGCGACTCTACAACACCTCCATGCCGCAGTTGGCGAAATTCATCAGCGACGTGTACCTGCACGTTCCGGTCCTCGACCGTACCGGTCTGGTGGGTTATTTCGACGCCAAATGGACCGAGACCCTCACCGATCCGGAGAGTTTCACCGGAGATGACTCCTTTCCCTTGTTCCTCAAGGCGCTCGGTCTCAAACTCACCAAAACCACCGGCCCGGTCGAAACCTTCACGATCGACCACGCCGAGCCGCCAAACCCCAACTAGCGCGCCCGAATCCCAAGGTGTAAGCGAGAGCATTCAAGCAGCTGCATTGGGCAACCGCCACAGGATACCGTTGCTCTGCAAAAGCAACCCGGTCTGAAGCGAGCCCAGGCAATTGACATCGTTGTCAGAAAATACCATGTGTGTGCTACTCTTGCACGCATTATGGATTCAAAGCGACGGGATCTCCTGAAACTTTCGCCGCTGGCCGTAGCGGCGGTCGCGGCTACCATCGGTCGGACTGCTCTTGCCGAAGGTCAGGAGACTCGATCGGACGCGACATTCAACGTGCGCACCTACGGTGCCACCGGCGATGGAAAAACTATTGACACGCCCGCAATCAACAAAGGCATCGATGCCGTTGCTGCAGCCGGCGGGGGCACCCTCGTCTTTCCGGCCGGCACCTACGTCTGCTTCACGATCCACCTCAAATCGAACGTCGATATCTTGCTGTCCCGCGGCTGCACCATTCTAGCCGCCGACTCGCCCAGGGACGGCGAAACCACCGGCTACAACGGCGGCACGTACGATCCCGCGGGCCCCGCGCAGCCCTGGGAGGCCTACCAGGATTACGGCCACAACCATTGGCCCAATTCCCTCTTTTACGGGGACAACATCAGCAATTTCTCGATCGCCGGCCCAGGCCTCATCCACGGTAAAGGACTATCCCGCGGCGGCTACGGCAGTGCGATAGGCCCCGTCTTTATGGCCGAGCAGCCCGGCGTCGGCAACAAGGCCATCGCCCTGAAGAACTGCCGTAACGTCCTGCTCCGCGACTTCTCCGTCCTTAAAGGTGGACACTTCGCACTCCTCGCCACCGGCGTGGATACCCTCACGATCGATAACGTTCTTGTCGATACCGACCGCGACGGTTTCGACATCGACTGCTGCCACAACGTCCGCGTCTCCAACTGCACCGTCAACTCGCCCAATGACGACGCCATCTGCCCCAAGTCCAGTTATGCGCTCGGCTACGCGCGTACGACCGAGAACGTCACCATCGCCAACTGCTTCGTCACCGGAGCGTATCTCCTCGGCAGCGTCGTAGACGGCACCTGGAAGAAGTCCGCCCGCGCCCGCGGCAACGGTCGCATCAAGTGCGGAACTGAATCCAACGGAGGCTTCCGCAACATCGCCATCACCAACTGCGTCCTCGAAGGCTCCAAAGGAATCGCCATCGAGACTGCGGACGGGGCACTCGCCGAAGACATTGCCATATCCAACATCACCCTGCGCGACACCGACGACGCCCCGCTGTTTCTCCGGCTTAACCGCCGCAGTCGCGGCCCCGCCGAGACCATGCGTCCCGGCACCCTGCGCCGAGTCCTCATCTCGAACCTCGTCAGCTACAACTCATCTTCAACCGCCGCGCCTATTCTCTCCGGCATTCCATCCAATCTCATCGAGGATGTGAAGATCAACAACTGCTACTTCGCTAACGCAGGCCTTCCTACGGCGCTGGCGGCCGCGCCGAGCCGTTCCCCGACTGGCGCACCATCCAGGTACCCGAAAACGAAGACGGCTATCCCGACCCCGGCCGCTTCGGCCCCACGCCCTCCAAAGGGTTGTTCGTCCGCCATCTTAGAAACATCGAGGTGTCTCATGTCGAGATAGCATCCTCAGCGCCAGACCCCCGGCCCGCCGTCTGGCTGGAAGACGTTCATCGTGCCGACTTCTTCGCCTTCACGGCCCCAGCCCAGCCTAATTTTAAGCTCCATCATGTTACGGATTTTCGAATTCTGTGGTCGCGCGCTGCGATCGATAGGACACTCGCGACGGCAGCGGATCAGGTGGTCTGATTTTTCTTCATAATGGTATCGACGACTTAGTCGAAGCAAGGGCCAGGGGAGTTGGGCAGTGAGATCGCTGGAACATCGTTGTAGCGAATGGTTTGGCGGCTCGCCTGTCAGGCGATTAGCTCCGATGGTGGCGGCAGTCAGTCTGAGGTAAGAATATGCCTGGACAACAAAATGAGCACCGGCTGGAATGTGTAGTCGCAGGAGGCGGCAGACGTTTTCACCGCGAACTGTTTTGCGCTCTTGCTTGCGTGGCGCTAGTGTTTCTGGCTCATCGCATGGTCAAAACACATTGGAACAGCCCGGCGATTGTCGTCTGGACGATCTTCAACGAAGACCATGGTGAGTTCGATCCGGCGCGCCTTGTCGATGAGGTTCGGTCCCTTGATCCAACGCGGCTGGTCAATGAAGCGAGTGGATGGAGGATCACCGGTGCGGGCGATGTGAACGACGTGCATTCCTACCCTGCCTCCGGTATAAGGCCCGCAACGCCCACTCAAGCGCTCGTGGACGGAGAGTTCGGCGGTATTGGCCAGGTCGTTCCGGGTCACGCCTGGCAATTTCGGGGTGACGGCTACATCAACGCGGGAACACCGACGATATGCTCTATCTCTACGCCGAGTATCTGAACCTCGCGCAACAGTATCGCGATGCCGATGGCTTGTCTGGAGTCATCTACACGCAGCTGACAGATGTGGAGCAGGAGATGAACGGATTGCTCACCTACGACAGGATTCCCAAAGTTGATCCTGCGAAGATAGCGCAGGCAAACCGGTTCGAATTGCCACTTCCGAAATACATGCCTGTGGTGCCAACCTCAGAAGCTTCTGCCCAGATATGGCGTATTACGACTGCGTTGCCGGGCAAGGAATGGAATCAGACTAGCTTCGACAACGCCGCTTGGACGGAAAAACGAGGCCGATTTGGAAACGTCACGGATAGGACCGGGATTTTCGCCCAACCGAAAAATCCCCTGTAACGGAGTTCTTCAACGCATCATCGCCCCGCCGTGCCTGCAAGCGCGCGGGCGATGGCGGCTTCAGCCAGGGGCGACATAATCGCATATCCTTTCGCCAGAGGATGCACACCGTCCGACGACAACTCCGGGAGCATACCTCCTTTGTCATCTTCCATCGCACTGCAGTAGTCGAGATAAGTACAGCCCGTCTGCCTGCAGAACTGACGCATCCACTCATTGACGGCCCTGATCGGAGCGACCGGCTCGATCTCCGGCTTCCACGGGTAGCGAATCGCCGGCGTGATCGGGGCCAACACAACTGCAATTCCCTCGGCCTTGGCGATGCCGGCCATGGCCGCAATATTGTCTTCAATCATCTCGGGCGTAGAGGGCCCGGTGTTACCGGCGATGTCGTTTGTGCCTGCGAGAATCACCACCGCAGCGGGATGCAGATGAACCACATCCTGTTCGAATCGCACCAGCATCTGCGGCGTAGTCTGGCCGCTGATGCCGCGGTTGACGTAAGGTTTGCCGGGGAAAAAGTCACCAGTCCCCTTCCACCGTCCCCAGCCATCTGTGATGGAATCACCCATAAACACAACCCGCTGTTCGCCCGGCGCAGGGGATGCCAGCGCGGCGTACGCGATGCGGTAGTGTGCCAGGTTCGCAAAATCTTGACCAGCTGCCGGTGCGCCCGTTGTTGCTTTCGCTGTGGTTGTGACAGTCGCGGGGTTCTTCGGAGCCGTTTGCGCAAAAGCCCCAGTAGTCACTGTTAACAGCAGCAAGCTCGTCCAACGCGTCCAAACTCTAAGCATATGTCCATCCTTTTCTGATAGCATCACACCTTTTCCGCCGGGGCCGAGCGGAGCGTAAAGTCCACTGCCTTCGAACCCAGGCGCGGATGCCTTGCCGTCAGGCGGACAGCTCCCGCTCGCTCTTTTGCGCGAATCCAGATCGCGCCCGTTCCGCCTATCAGCGCAAACGGATTATCTCCAATGATCTCCGCGGGCCCGTCAAGGGTAAAAACGATCGCATCGTTCGCGTATGGACGGATAGCGCCGAACTCATCTGTCACTCGCAGAACAACGCGCGTTGAGTCTGCGCCGTCGGCAAAGAGTTCGGTATCGTCGGGGCGAAGGGAGAATTTGCGATCGACACCGCGACCCGACAATGACTTCGAGATCACCTGCTGCCCCTTGATGAAGCCGTCGATTCGAAGATCACCCCAGCGGAACCCGAGCTGCCGGAAGTTGGACCTGTTGTAGCTCCAGACGAATGGAGCATAGACCAAATGGTTGAACTCCGTGCGTTCGGGGTCAAGCTCGGCTGCGAGTTTCCATGGGCTTGCCTCCATGCCGCTCTCTCGCAGATATAGTTTGAGATGATCGCAATTCGAGCAAACGACAGCCTTCGTAAGTCCCACAGACTCGTCGCTGCTGGCCCAGTGGAATGCGGGCTCAAGGACGATTTCTTCCGACGGATCGCACTGTGATTTGTAGAAGCCGGCAGCCGCTTTCGGCTCGCGAAAGATATCTGTTACGCCGTGATAGCAGATGCGATCGCCGGCCCCGAAATTCGAGTGCGTGTTGTAGTCGAACGCGCACCAGCCTATGCCGCCAGCGAAGCGCGGGTCGGAGGCAAGCTGGTTGTGTATGCGCGCGTGGCGTAACGTATGTTCGCGTTGACGCTCGTCATCGTCGGTGGTCTTGGTGGGGAAGGTGTGACCGATGAACTCCGTGTTGAGGTATAGAGGATGATTCGGCTCACTCAGGGGGAAACCGAAATCATTGATGGTGAAGACATCTTCGAGCAACTCCGAACGCCGGTTGTTGCGGATACCACCTGTCTGGCGCGTCGGATCGAGCGCGTGCGCAAGTGCGTTGGTCTGAGTGTAAAAGTCATGATCATCGGAAGATTCATTGATCCGAACGCCCCAGAGAATGATCGACGGGTGGTTCCAGTCGCGGCGAATCATACGGCCGACATTGTCGATGGACGTCTGCTTCCAGGCTTCAGGACCGATGTGTTGCCAGCCGGGAATCTCCTCGAGAACCAGCAAGCCGATCTCATCGCAGCGATCCAAAAAATGGCGGGACTGGGGATAATGCGATGTCCGCACGATGTTGCAATGCATGTTCTTGCGCAAAACATCGGCATCTTTACGCTGTACGCGCGCAGGCATCGCCTGTCCTGCGAAAGGGAAGGTCTGATGCCGGTCAAGTCCGCGCAACTTGACAATGTTTCCGTTGAGGGAGAAACCACCCTCGGTGAATCTCGCTTCTCGGAAACCAATCCGCCGCACGTCGCTGTCAATTTGCTTCCCGTCCTGCAACAGGCGCACATGGACCGTGTACAGAGCTGGCTCCTGCAAGTTCCACAACTTAATCCTTCCTGGTTTATTGAGGGAGACGACGTTCCGTCCCGGGTCTGTTACGGTCTCTGCTCCGACGTGGACGGGTCCGCTCGTGACAGGATTGAGCGAAGCATTTGGGTCTGCAGCCACCGAGATACTGGCGCCCTGTGCGCCTCTCGCGACGGTACTCTCTTCATCGCGAAGTTCAACCTCGAGTGTCAGACCCGGCACCCCAGGTTTCCCGGCAAGCATGCAATCCACTTCGAGTGATAACTGATCGCTGAGAACGTTGGATGGCCGCGCAAAAATGTTATCGATGTAAGTCTGCGGGACGATTCGCAATGAGACTTCGCGATAGATACCACCGAACGTCATGTAGTCGATGTCGTGGCCAAACGGAGGTATGTCCGCGCGTTCTGTGGAGTCGACCTGAACGACAAGAATATTTTCCGCATTCACACGCAAATGAGGTGTCAATTCGAAGGAGAAAGGCGTGAAGCCCCCTTTGTATTCTCCAAGCGGCACGCCATTGATCCAAACTGTTGACGCCGTCATCACGCCTTCGAAATCGACAAACACGCGCTTTCCCCGGGCAGCGGGTGGATACTGGAAGCGACGGCGATAGGTGGAAATTAACTGGTACTCTTTGTCGTCGAAGCTGTGCCACGGCAACTTCACATTCGTGTGAGGAATTACGACCCTCTCGAAGCCAGCGGCATTGAAGCTGGGCAGATGCGCGCCATCGACTTTGGCAGGGTGGAACCGCCAGTTGCGATTGATGGGGAGCACGGACCGGGATTGAGATTCGCCAACTTCCGGAAAAGTGTCTCCCAGTGCGAGTCTGGATGCAGCAAGTGTAGAGGCAGTCGTCTTGATGAAATCCGTCTTAGCAATTCGTCTTCTCCATACTGCCCTTCTGATTTCGATGATTGCCTTAGTGCAATGAATCGCCTGGATGCTCGGGGATGCCGGGTTCATCAAGTATCTGAACCGCGGTAGCAGGTCCGAAGTTTTGCCAATCCTGAAGCACCCACACAACCTTCTTGTCTCGAGTAATCTCGACAAGTTGAGGACCGTGGTGGTCTCCGCCGCGCGAGCAGATAATGGTGTTTCCATTCGCCAGACGAGTTACGGATTGGGAGTTGCCGTACCAGTATTGATCCGGAATGTCTGCCTTCGAAACCTCCCATACGGTCTCTTTCTTCGGGTTGACCTCGACCGTGCTCACGTCATCTTCCTTCGTGATGAGTGTGTTGCCATTCTTCAGGCGAATTGCCGCCCATGGTTTCACCGCATCGTAAGACCAGATTTCCTTGAAGTTCTTGTCGTATTCGACGACTCGATTCATGTTTAAGAACGGAATCAGGTAGGTACCTTTTGACGTATACCGGACGCGACGAAATTGTGGATGCACCGACCCTTTGTCGGTTTGGCTTGGCGCCGGAAGGATGTGCTCCACCTCCACCGCGTGTGTTTTGATATTTACGACCATCAGCCTTGGAGGCAGGCCATTTACGATGAAGAGAACCTTATCCAGGCCGATCGGCTGGCATGCATGAATCTCGGTGCCGGGGACCGCGTCGTAGCGCCAGACCACCTTCTTCTCCGGTGTGATCTCCGCGATGTACTGCATGCGGGTGAACAGGATATTTCCGTTCGAAAGCATCCACACGTCATCATACTCGTTCCCCGGGCCAGTGGAATAGGTCCACACGATTTTGCCGTGGTTAACCAGAAACATCTTGTTATAGCCTTCACCGATATAAAGCATCGGGTGCTGAGCCATTCCTTTTCCCGGAAGGTCGCCGGGCTGAGGGGCACCTGGATGAAAATTCGGGGGCTCGACCTCCTCTGCGCTCATCGCCGGTACCGAGGGTGACTCGAAACGAGGCAGCAGCTTCATCAAGGGTGCCTTGCCCGAGGTGCTGGAACTATTGACATCTTGTCCCAGGGCAAGCCAGGAAATGCAAGTAATTCCCGTCACAGTGACGGTGCGGATCAGGCTCATCGATTGTGGATAAGGCATGTGGTCTCCGAGAGTTCTGGGAAGTTGCCATTTCTATATGGCTGAACGAGCAGCTCGGCCTCCTCTATGTAGTCGCCATAATCGCATTCGTCTGGTCACCGCCTAAAGCGCACAATTTCATTTGACAACGATGTCATTGCCAGCATAAAGACTACACGGTCAATTGTTCCTTCGTCAACTATCAGTGAGGACGATCATGACCTGCAAGTCCAACTGAGCTTGCATATTGCGTTCCTCACAAGACCATAGACCGCATTGGCTCGCAGGAGGGACGCTTCTTTCTCCTGCTGCGAAATCGAGGCGGACAATCCAGAGATGATCATCTTCCGCTTGCCAATCGCGTACTCCAACCGCCGGCTTGCTGCACCAGGGCACGGACGCGAAAGCGGACCATAATCATCCACAACAAGTTGACGCTGTCTATCCGCCCCCTGTAGAGGCCTGTGGTACGACGTGACAGCGTTGTCTCCTGCTTGAATCGTCTCGGGCTTCTTCTGGCCTGCCGCGCATAATCCAGCCGGGTGGAAGCGCCGAGTGGTTCGGACATATCTTCGAGGTGCCTTAGAATGTTTCGCCGCGACCTGCTCAAACTCTCGCCTCAATGTGACCATAGCCAACAACTTTGTCACGGGCACCTATGAACTCGGGACCGTAATTGACGGCACCTGGAAGAAGTTCACGGACGAGTGGCACCCTCATCAGGGTCGCATCAAGTGCGGAACAGAGTCGAACGGCGGCTTTCGCAACATTGCTGTAACCGGCAATGTCATTGAAGGGTCCAAGGGTATCGCCCTTGAGACATCCGATGGTGCGTTCCTCGAAGATATCGCCATCGCCGGAAACACCATGCGCGATATCTTCGATGCACCCTTGTTTCTGCGTCTCAATCGACGCAATCACTAGCCTGTCGCAAATGCAAATGTAAGACTTCGCCACCTCGCTGGAATTTCCAGCGAGGTGGCGCGTGCAGACTCGAACATTGCCATTTACCAGTTGAGCTTCGCCGAAAGTTGCAGGTAGCGAGGCAGATTATTAGGACCTGACGGACCCTTATTGATAGTCCCAAAATCTATGCCGCTACTGTTATAGCCTTCATCCCAGTTAGGGTGGTTCATTGCATTGAGAAGGTCAAATGTGATCTTGAAATTGGTTACTTCCGAACGGAAGATCTGCTGGACACCGTGAATGGGAAAGTTCTTAGAAACCGCGAGATCGAAGTGCCATGCGCCTGGTTGGTAGACACCATAGGAGATTTCGTTCCTTCCCACCGCATAATTGGCGGCGTTGACAAACGGGATCGAAGTGCAGTTCGCCGCTGACGTCGCGGAGGAGCTTATATCGACCTGGGGAGCGGTGGAGCCGGGCAACCCGTAGTTGATGTCCAAGTTTCCGACGCACGGAGTGGCCCCACGAATTCTGGTGTTTGGATGCGAAGTATCAGGACCAAGAATGACGTGCTTGACACCCATACTCTGATTGATGGCGGATCCCGAAGGGTACATCTCGTAGTTTCCCCCGGGACTCCACGGAAATCCGCTATACCAGGTAACGAAGGGGCTGACTTCCCAACCGTTGACTAGTTCGTCTACGAAACCATTAGCATTCGAGAGGAAGTCACGCCCTTTACCAAGAGGCAGGTAACCAACTCCGGAGATGTTGACGGCATGCTTTACAGCGTTGCTGTTAACTACATTTCGCGCTATCACATTGTTAAGTTGATCCCTCCAGCCGCCAGCTTGTTCATCGGTTGCATGCGTGTAGGCCACGTGAAGGGCTATGCTATGCGACATCTGATGCGCATAAGTCGCCTGCAACGAGTTGTACCAGCTCCTCTGATTGTTTGTCGCTCCAGTCTCGTAGATATCCCCGAACTCCGGGAACGGTCGCTGAAAGTTGGACTTGCTGAGGGTGGCACTGTTGTAATAACCCGTCCCTTGGAAAGCGTTCAAACCTATGAAGGGATTTGCGATCTGCCCCGTGGCGCTGTCGCAAAGATTGTGATTGCCTCCACGTTCCAAATCGCATTGCGCGTTCCATTGCGGCGAGATCTGGTTAATATTGTTTGTGACCGTGCCGTTCGGCGTCCGATTCCCAACGTAAGCTACGGTTGCCACATCACGCTTCGTTATCTGCCCCTGTAGCTCCAAACTATAATTCCAAAGGGACGGTATGTGATAGTGGGGGTTAGTAAAAGTTATGCTCTTGCCAAGGTCTTGCAGAAGACCAAGGGATGAGCCAGTGGGCTGAATCACAGTCGAAATGGGATTGGAAAAGCCCCCGACATTGGTCGCAGTGTACGGCGTCAAACCATTATTTGTGGAGGCAGTGTAGCTCGTGGAAGAGTAGAACCCGTCATTGCCGTTTGTCGTCTGATTGGAGAGGAAGTTTTCTCCGACCCCCCCGTGAAGGGACAACCGGTTGGAGACGGCGTAGGCGAACCCGATGCGCGGCTGTATCTGCATCATGTTGGTGAAGTAGGTGCCGCGCGGCTGGCCACCGACACCGGGAAACAACAGGCCGCCCTGAAGCGCCTTATAGGTTCCCAGAGCCGCAGTCCCGGCAGGTATGCTTGACGAGACAGGATTAAGGGCCGTCGCGTTGAAGACCCCGTCCTCCTTGTTGTGCCGCTCGATCGGCGCCTGGGCAAAGTCCCAGCGCAGGCCCAGGTTTAGAGTGAGTCGATTGGTTATCTTCCAATCGTCCTGGACCCATGGAGCAAGATAGTGCTGCGAGAAAAACTGGTGGACGTTGTTATACACTGTTCCGCTGCTTGGGTAGCCCAGCAGGAGCTCGGCAACCGATGAACCGCTGGTATAGTTCGGCGCGTCCCCTACAGTGTTCTGACCACCTGTAAAATAATGCTGAGTAAAGTTATTGTTGAAGTTGTAGTAGTCGTTGCTACCGCCCGTTGGAAAGTCGAACTGGTTGAACCGTATGTCGAATCCTGCTCGGAGCGTGTGCGGACCGCTAATCTTCGTGATCGTGGGCAGGAACTGTAGCGTGTGGTCAGTTCGGCCATAACCGATGCTGCCGCTGCCGAAACCGTCGTAGCCGGAGCCGTTGAGCGGCCCTGAAGCGTTAATGTTCACGAAATTGTTGATGTTGGTGAGCTGACTGGCGTATGACGCGCTGAATCCCAGGGCTTCATCCTCGTTGCCTGCAAAGGTGTGTCCACAATGGGCTCGGTTTTCAAGTTGTGAAATGACCGTGGCGCCAACGTTTAGCAGCAGGGTCGGGCTGACTGTGTGGGTCCAGGTTACGGCTCCCGCCTCCGATTGCGGCTGGGTTCCGGGGCAGTAGTTATAAGCGGGATCGTTGACTGGAACAGCTGGGGTGCCTCCATGGTCCCAACGGCCCTGGCCGGTCCAGCGGAAAGAAAGAGAATCTTTCGGTCCAACATGGTAGTCGACCTTAATGAGCGCGTTCCTCCAGGTGTCGTCCTCACCCTGAAGGACCTGATAGTTATTGGTGTAGGGGGCATAGTTGGGACCCGGATTTACGTTCGGGGTAATGTACTTGTAAGTCGCCAGAATAGCGGCGCCGACAGGCGATATCCGATTTGCCGGGATGATGTTTCCCGGAAACTGTTGGCGCGCGGATTTGGTAAAGCCGTCGAGAGGGTCGACGTAGGTTGACAGAGGCTGCAGGGGATCATAGATGAGCAGCGGCTGGGCACAGTTTGCCGCGCCGTTCGGGCACGGATTGTAGTTGTTGCCGGATTTTGGATGGTAGTACTCAAACTGCGCCTGGCTGAAGTCTCCCGAAATCATCGCGGGGCTTGGGATAGAGTAGGTGCTGTAGCCGCCGTTGGGCTGAACGTCGTGCATGTACTCATAGTTGATCGTGTAGAACAATTTGTCCCTGCCGTTGAACAGGTGCGGAATTACGAGCGGTCCATCGGCTTCAATCGAGTACTGGTCACGCTTATGCACAGGCTTAACGAGAGCACTACCGTTGACCACATTGGAGTACTTTACCTGAAAAGGGTATGCGTCAAGCCAGGAACGGCGCATGAAGTAGTCCGCCACCCCGTGGAATTGGTTCCCGCCAGACTTGAAGCTCATGTCGATCGAGTTCCCGCCTCCTTTGGCAAAGGAGGAGTCGTAGGGATTCAGGTTTACCTTATATTCTTGAAGCGCGTCGACTGAAGGAACAACGCCTGCGTACCCGGGGTTACCTCCAGCCGTGTTGGTGACGCCGTCGATGTTCAGATCAGCGGGTTGCGGAGAACCATTGGCGTAAAGATTGCGAGACACGACGTCAAACGGACGTGGATACTGGGCCGAAGAAAAGTTATGAGTTCCCGGGCTCAATCCGAAAAGACCGAAAGGATTGCGCGAGTCGAGGGCAGTCTCCGAGATGCGCGCGCTATCGATGACCTCGCCGCGGTCCCCTTTGGAGAGATCGATCTGGGCGGCGCTGCCGTTCACGGTAATCGTTTGGTCGGCTGCGCCGGCGGATAACCTGAAATCGATCCTCGAGGTCTGGTCGGTGTCGAGCAGAACATCAGTCCGGTTTTCGACCCGAAACCCATCCTTCACGACCGTGATCGTATAGCTTCCGGGGGCGAGGTAGGGGACCGAGTAGTCGCCTGACTTCGTCGTAACCGCCTTCGCTTCCACATCCGTCGCTTGATTGTGGATGGTAACTACAGCCCCAGGGATAACGGCCCCTGTCTGATCCATAACCTGTCCTGTAAATCGTTGCGTGCCCTGAGCGGAGGCTGACACGCCTAAAAGCGACCAAGAACAGCCGAGTATAAGTAGGACCACACTTGACATCCAAGCCTTCATTCGAGGCTCTGTATTTCCACTCACGATAACTGCAGGCATCCTTTTCATAATCATCTCCAAGTTCCATTCCATTCAACCAAGGCTATCAAAACAAACGGTGGAAGTACCCATGACAACGTTTCTCTCCGCTTTCCTCGCACGCCTGGTGTTCTCGGTTCGTGCGGATGTTCCAAACTAACCACTACGTAGAACAGAACGGGCTTTGGGCCTGGCGAACAGCGTTGTCACCGATGATCGTCTAGAGCTTTGCGACAACGCTGTCTTTTGCATGATGGAAAGATATACGCCACTTGCGACCTGATTGTCAACGGGATATTTTCGATGAGGCTTCTGTAAGGAAAGACGGCAGTTGCTCGGCCATTCCACCCTCTCGTACTGCGGGCCGCTAATGTCCGCTCATATTCATGAACATCCAAGGACTTGTCTGCCTCGAATAGCGATACGAAACTTTCACTCTTCCTTTGCAGAATCTCAGGTATTCCTGTGCATCCAAGAGTGTCTCTGCACAAGTCCCGCCGGTTGGCGCGGTTCCAGCGCCCGTATTCCTATGCGAATGCAACGCACGGCTTATCGTAATGCTGTTCACCACGGACACTGCACAATCCACTGGTTCGGGTTCGCAGTTGTTCTGAGACACCATACGGATGTACTATGACATCGCTGTCTCATCTCAGTTCCCTGCTTCATCAGGAATCCCAATGCGTATTCAATTCTGTGCAGTCGTCGCCCGGCTCTCGTTCGTCCGTTCGCGCCGGCGCAGACGAAGCTCGCCTCTACGCCTCCCATGGGGTGGAACTCCTGGAACTGGTAGGTATGCTTGCTCGTTCTTGACGAAAGACTTTATCAACCAAGCCGTCGGCTAAAGCAGGAGGTAAGCCTATGCCGCGAATTACACGCGAGGGATGACTGGATATCTGCAGCGACAGAGTCAGCTGGTGTGGTCCACCCCATTCTTAACATTTGTTCCTGAACCTGCCCTCGCTGGGTCAGACGGGTTCCTGCTGGGGGCATCTACTGAAGCGCGCCAATCTGGCGTGACTTCTCCCAGCAGCTTAAAAGGCAGGCCGACATGCCAGAAGTCCACAGACATCCGCCTCCTCCCTCAGTGGATAGGGCCAAAGTGAACATCTTCCGTTGCCGAAGGCGAATCCAGAAACTGGATCGTGGTTGCCGGTCCCAGATCGGCTGGAGCATCCCACGATCGCAGAGCCCACACGACCTGTTTCGCGGGAGTCACTTCAATGGCCTGCACAGTGCCGGGCCCATTCAGCGGCGATGCTTTCTGCCATTCGTTGACCCAGTTGTTGATCACCGTGTTGCCGTTCGGCAGTCTCCACGCCTGCTGCAGACTCGCAAAGGAGTATCCCACGTCGGATGGATTGAAACTCCAAACAGAGTCTCCGCGGCGGGAAACCTCGCGAACCCCCTGCTGATCCGTAATCAAGACGTTTCCGCTCGTCAAGGGAGTTACACCCCATGTCCCGGCACCGGGGAATGACCACAATTCGTTTCCATCGAAGTCATATTCCACCACCTTGTTCAGATCCATGTGTGCCACCATCAGGGTGCCTCTATCCGTCAGCCTCGCGTGACGAAATTGCCCATGCGTACTGGCCGGATGCCGCGTCTGCAAAGTGATTTCCCGCTCGGTTGCGCCGCTGACAATGTTGACGATCCGAACCACTGCCGGATCGCCGTTCTGGATGTATAGAACGTGCTCTTTCCCGATGGGCAGTGCGGTATGGACTTCATGTCCAGCGGGTGCATCATAATTCCACACAACCTTTTTCTCGGATGTAATCTCGGTCACGCCAAACTGGTGAGCGTAGAGAATGTTCCCGTTTGACAGCATCACAGCGTCGCTGATCTCACCTTTGCCAGAAGCGTCTTCGTAGCTCCAAGCGACCTTTCCCTGCCGCACAATAAAGATTCTCCGTCTTTGCGATTCGCCCGCATACATGAAATCGTGTCCGACAAGTCCTTTGCCTGGAAGCTGTGCCGACGAGGGCTGTGGTGTGAGGATAGGCACGGTCTGCGCACTCATCGCACAACCAGCGGCAAGCACGCCGAACAGCAGGATACTTTTTAAAGCCATAGCTAATTCTCCATCTTCTTCGGTTTCGGCGAAATTGCCATCACAGCGGATGACATGGGGCTAACCCGTCCGTCCGCGGCGACGGCCACAACATAGTACGACGTCGTCTCACCCCTTTCGGGTGCGGGTTCCGTATAGCTGGGTGTCGCCAGGCCCATCGCAATTACCTTTGGTGCCGGCTCCAGCGTGCTCTTTCGGTATACCCTGTATACCCGCGCTCCAGGCTTTGTGGCCCACGTAAGTGTCAAGTGCCCGAGGACCACAGTCGACGTGACATCGGACGGGGCTGTCAGTTGCGGTGCATCCTTCGCCGGTAACAGTCCGTAGACGCAAAACTGACCGGTTCCCACATTTTCCGAGCCGAAGCTGGCGAGATACACTCTCCCGTTTGCGATCGTGGGAGGAGCCATCTTCGAGTATTCACCGCAGTCGTCTCGTGCCGGCATCTCCAGCGAGTTCCATAACTCGTTGCGGATGTCGTCCGCGTCATAGGCATGGAGCACTCCGGGCCGCGACTCGTGCCATGAGTCCCCGGTTGCATGGATTGCTGCCCACAGAATTCCGTTCTTGCTCCCATTCGCCGAAAGCGACAGCATGGCTCCCGGATGCCCCTGGTTCGGTATATCCCGCATCATCCACGGTGTCTCTCCGAGTTTGTCACCTTCGAATTTGTAAACCTTCGCCTTATCCTTCTGACCCCACACATACAGCAGGCTTCCGGACTTTGCGCTCTGCCAGAAGACAAGGCTGTGCAGATGGGAAGCCGTCGCCTTGAAGTGCTGAATCGCGTGTTCGTCACCCAGGTGCCCGAGATTCCGCATGTCAAGCGTGTAAAGAATCCCTTGTTTGCCCCCGCCGAGAACCAGGTGTGTGCCGGGAATCAGCGTCGCGCCGGAGGAATCGAGATCCTCGTCGCGCTTATCCAGGTCGAAGTGGTTGGTAGGAGTAAACCAGTCCAGCAGCTTCAGGTCGGGAGACAGCTTCATGAAGCTTTCGCTGAAGTTTTGCACTCCGTCCCAACTCCCGTTGCCGGTGACTACGTAGATATTCCCTTGTTCGTCCGCCGCCGGTCCCTGTCCCGACTGCCAGATGCTCGCCTCCGAACCGGTGGGCGAAGTATTGAGGACATTCACTTCTTTCAACGTCTTCGCGTCGTAGGCCATCAGGAATCCGTGATAAGGTTCCTTATCGCAGTGAGATGCGTACCCCACATACACCATGCCGTTGGCGAGCATCAGCGCCGGCCGCTGGTTCTGCATTAGCGCGTTGAAGCCTTCGGCGTGGATGGTAATCGGACTCTCCGGCAAATCGGCGCCGGTCGCAAGGTCGAGCACATGCAGCCTTTGCGTGAAGCCTGAGAGTGGCCCATCCAGTGCGCCTGCGCGAGTCAGTGCGACCACGTACAGCGCGCCCCTTTCTTTGTCGATCACCGGCGTGCCGACGATGCCCATCTGTCCGTTGATATCCAGACATCCGAAGTTCGTGCTGTGCACGTTTGCCGGCGTTCCAAAGTTCACGTGCCATACGGGTAGTGAGGCTTCGCTGTCATTCGCGTCAAAGGCGTAGACGCTGTTGTTCACGGTCGTCACATACACCAGGTCTCGAGTTCCCCCGCCTACGCGAACACCCGTCACGACCAGCGGCTGCGTGTAGAGCTGGTCGTCCACGGCCCGTTTGAACAACATGCCGAATTGGGCCTTGTTCACATTGGTCGGCGTCAAAGCCATCTCTTTGAGGTTTACACCGGTCCTGGCATTGTCGTTGTGCTGCGTAAGCACATCGACTTGCGCGTAAAAGCGGGCGCAGGGGAACGCGGCAAGACAAACACACGCAAACCTGAGAATTTTCGCCGCGGTCAAGTGCTTGAACATAGATTGGATCCTTTGAACGCCTGCATTCCAATTTCAGAGATCGCCGGAGCAACTGGACTCGGAACGAAATATGTTCCACGAGGCCGAACGCGCGGGTACGATCTTTGCAAATCAGGATACAACAACTGTGACAACGCTGTCATGAGACCGCAAGACATCCAGGTAACGCGTGGCGCCTTAGTGGAACGCCCCAGCACACGAGGACGGCCATTCGAAAAGAGGCTTTCCATATCCCCCTGGCGGGAGGGATTCAATAGTACCGCTGGAATCCTTGTAGCTATCACGAAGGTTGCGCTAGCGCTGCGCGCCGCACCCGCAGGACTCACGAAGTATCAAGGTAGTCGGCAAAACCACCGCGTGGGGTTGTCCGGATCCGCCTTTCAACCGTTCAAAAAGCAATGCAGCGGCCTCTCGTCCGATCACCTCGGCAGGTTGCTGCACTACCGACAGACTCGGCGTCAGCATATCCGCCAGGTCGAAATCGTCGAACGAGAGCATGGGAAGATCGCGCCCAACCATCTTTCCCAGTTCGCGCAAACCGCGCAGGCTGAGCATCGTGCAAGTCCAATTCAGTGTGAATATGGCATCAGCCTTTTGAAACCCAAAAATCTGCTCCTCGAGCCATGCAGCGGTAAGCATGCTTTCGTGCTCCACCAGGAGAGCTTTGGGCTCAAGAGAAGCAGCTGCCATGCCGGCTCGGTAGCCCGCCACCCGTTCCCGGAAGGTGTAGAGGTAGGGCCTGGCCCCGATCGCTACAATCTTGCGCAACCCATGGCCGATCAGATGTGCGGTCGCCTCTCGTGCGCTGCGACGGTTAGTCACCGTGACAGAATCGAAGTTGGCATTTCGGAGCTGCTGGTCGAAGGTCACAACGTGAACTCCATTGGGTATCACATCACTGAAGGAGTTTGTTCGGCTGTCAGCCGGTGCAACGATCAATCCGTCGATTTGTCGGCCCACCAGGCCGACGATCTCAGATCGTTCTACTTCTAAATCGCCGCCTGAACTCGCCAGGATGACCACATACCCATTCGCCCGCGCCACTTCCTGCACGGCATGTACCGCATTGGCCGTAAACGGATCCGACAGATTGGGCACGATCATGCCGATGGCAGCGGACCTCTGCGCCTTGAGCCCCCGAGCCAACTCATTCGGCCGGTATCCCAGACGTTCCATTGCGGCTCGGACCCGCAGGACCTTGTCTTCGCTCACCCGTTCATTGTTCAGAACACGAGACGCTGTCTTCAAAGACACGTCGGCCAGACGGGCGACGTCGAGTAGCGTAGGTACCTGACTTTTCCAAATAGCCATCTCTCAGCAAATTTAGTCGCAAATTCTAGTGAAGTCCACCCTCTTGTATGGCAGCAAACGATCCTGGTTAGGTTCCCGTGGTCTCCGGGTACCATACGTAGATGACGGCGATTTGCAAGGCCATCATCAACGCGAACACATAGAAGATCCTGTCGGAGGATGCATGCTGCACGCTCGGAAAGACTGAGATCAGAATCGCGTTGCTAATCCAATGCACCGTCGATCCAAGACCTTGGCCGGAGTCTCTAAGACCAACAGGAAACAACTCGCTGAGATAAACCCAGACGACCGTTCCCTGCGAGAACGCGAAGAATGCGTTGTAGCAGACAAAAATGAACAGGTATAAAGCCGGGTTGGCGCAATGAGGTATTGCAAGGCCCACAGTCAGCAGGCAAATGGCCATGCCGACAGAACCCAGGTACAGCAGGCTGTCCGCTCGCTCCGCGGCTTCGACCGTGTCTACCTCGAACCAGGACAGGCGAAGCAGGTCACGATTACTTTGGACAAGCGTTCGTTCCAATACTGGAGCCAGCCTCGCCAGCAGTGGGTGACGAATTAAGGAAGCCGCGCCATCTTCGTGGGCGAGGCAGATGCACTCCCATCCTTGCCTCTATCCGACTCCATAACATCGGTGGAGCGAAGATGAAACGGTGGACCGCATCACTCCGCGCGTGTGTGGCCCAGCCCAGACACACGCAGCGAGCGGATGAAGATGCCGCCGACGACAGAGCGTGCCTGAAACCCTTGCTGCTTCCCGGTTATGGTGTCGTACCAGTCGGTGAGCGGAACCCGGCTGGGGGTAGCATCCAGCCACTTGCCCAGAGGAGCGACGAGATTCTGGAATGTGTCGTTATCGTCAGCCAGAGTTGCGGTCCACAGCTCCCAGTCGAGCTTGGTATAGTCTCTGCGGTTGTCGAGCGGAAGACCAAATTGGTTGAGTTTGGTCTTGTAATAAGCCAGCTCGGTGCGCTTGACTGAGGCGGGAAAGAGCTTGAGATCGAGCAGGTCATCCCAGACCAAATTGTACTTTTGGCTCCAGGTGTTGGGAGCGTCAAAGGCAAGTTTGTAGTGGTCACCGTCCTTCGCCAGCTCAATCCATTTCTTTGCCATGTCGTGCGAGATTAATCTGTATTCGCCGGCTGTCTTCTTGTCTCCCAGGCCTTCGGCTATCTCGGCATAAGCGCCAAGCGCGTCGATGGCTTTGATGGAGAGGTTCGCGTTGTGCGCGAGATGGCCGGCGAAGTCGTCCGTCGAAAGCTGATTCTCGGGGTCGAGACCCTTGTCCCTTAGATACGCCGCCCACTTCGTCAGCAGGGGCCAGTACTCCTTCGCGAAATGATAGTCATGCTGCTCCCGGCTTAGCGCTGCGATCATGAGCAGCATGTTGCCGCTCTCTTCGACCGGCATCTGGTTGTCTTCGGTCTTCTCTCCGCCGCCGTAGACCTGGCCGTTGGCCAGCGGATACGTGCCGAGATCGTGCGGCGCAAACGCAAACTTCCAGCGCGGCAGGCTGGCGTACTCCATCACCGGCTTTAGCTGCGCCTCCAGCAGGGCAGGGTTAAAGTAGAGGAAGAAGGGCGACGAAGGATAGAGCACGTCGACGGTAGCGATGCAGCCGTTCGAGAAGTTCTCCTTTGGGAATTGCAGCGGGGAGCCATCGATATCGGCAGCGAGGCCGTTGGCTGCCAGAGTCTGGCGGAAGGCCAGCGTTGCCAGCCTCGCGTAGACGGGGCCGCCATCTTGTAGAAGCTTTGCGGTGAGCTGCTTATCGAAGGCGTTTGACTTCGCGACGACCGACGCGTAGCCCTGCATCGCATCGAGCAGCATGGCCTGCACGCTCTTGCCGTTGCGAGCCCAGTAAGGCCGGAGTCGGCGTTCGAGATACTCAATCGCGAAAGACTGGGTAAACGCAAGGCCGACGTGGCGCTCAACCGGCTGGTCTCCGCTTACCTGCAAGGATTCCGCTACGGCCAGCAGCGGGGCGCGGCCGGCTTCGCGGGGCTGATCGAGGTCATCGTCCTGCGGGATGGTGCCGGCTTTGAGGAAGTCGGCGGGCGACTCAGCGGACGTGGACGTAGTAGCCTGCGGGTCGGCCGGCACGACAAGGTGGAAGTACCCCCAGTCGGCGCGAAGATTGTCGCCCGCGCGAACAAGCACGCGCTGATCCGTTGAGCCGACGCTGAGGACCTGCAGCGGGCCGGCTGTGCCGCGGCGCCAGGTCACCTGCTGGTCCGCGGAGTTCACCGCGATGCGGGCATCAATGCCAAGGTAGAGTTGGACGGAGTGCGGCTTGCCGTCGATAGCGGAAACGTTCCAGGTAAGGTAGGTGACGGGCTGTGCGAGCAGGTCGAGATCGGTCGGGATGGAAGGCGAGAGAAACGTCGCCTGCAGGCTCACTCCTGCGGCCTGAAAGGTGTACTCGGTCTGGGTCGGCGTGACGTGCAGCGCTGTCTCCTGCATCGCGGGAGCCGGGCGCGGGTCGCGACCCATCCAGCGATAGGTGACGCCGTCGATGCGGGCCAGGCCATGCATCGGCATCTCCGTGCCGGTCCAGTGTTTCGTCTCCTGATCGGTCAGGTTGTCGCCCATGGACCAGACGCTGAAGTAGGGATCGAAGGCGATCAGCGGGTTGGCCGGGTTGCGCTCGACCTGGGCCTTTGCGAGCGAAACGATCGAGAAAAGGACAGCGAGGCCGACGGCCTTAATGCTCTTCAGGAACATGCGAAGCAGGCTACCACGACGGCTCGTCAGCACGAGATTTGCGCCCCCCTTGGGCTTTAAGCATGGAATAGTCGACACTCGGAGTAGCGCGTTTTGAATCATGCCTATACGTCGGAAAACGAAACGCCGTCGGGTCCGCTCCAGTCATACGTCTTCTGCAAAGGGCTGGGTTTCGCGAACTGCCATGCCTCGGGCGTCGTTCCGCTCGTCGGATGCACTGGAGATCCTTGACCGGCCTGCGCCGAGATGGCCATGGCATCTCGCATCGCCGACTTGACCTCCGGCGTAATCGCCGCCGGGTCGGGAGAAAGAAAGAGCGACGTACCACTCCTCGCCACGACATCCATCCATTGACTTGTCTTTTTCCAGTCAACCGCAAGCGTCATCGCGACAATGTCCGGATCGACATGCGAGAACGTACGATGCTGGGCAATTCGATGCGCCAGAGTATTGACACCATAACGCCGGGTTCGCTCCCAATCGTGGCCGCTGGTATCGTCGCCGATGCGTTGCGATTCGAAGATCCCGGCCGCGATGTGGCCGACCGTGTTGCACCCCAGGATCGTGGTATGTTCTCCGGCTGCAGATCGAATTGCCTGATAAAAGTCGTGAACGATCTCTGCATTCGTGCGCGACTTGTCACGGAATTGCCAGCCGGGACGCGTAACCTGGCCACGCATGTCCGACCCCCACTTCCCGAATAACTCGTAGGTCGAAAAATCGTGCTTGATAAAGAGGTAGCCCCAGCCAACGGCTTGCCGAACACTCTTCATCGACTCCTCAAGAGCCTCAGGGATGGTGGGATCGAAGGCCAGGTTATTGTGCGGCGAGCCCTTGCCAAAGCGGCTATCGGGCAGCAGCCACGAGGCATCTACATTCTTGTTGTCGGGCCGCAGCGGCCGAATCCAGAGCCCCGGATCAAGATTTCGGCTGCGAATCTGAGAAGCGAGATCGGGCATGCTGGGAAACCGGGCGGGATCCTGCCAGCCGTCGTCGATTACAACCTGAGCCCGCGTCTTCCCCGCGGGCGCCAGCGACGCGATGAGGTCGGAGTCGCGCAGGATGCCTTTGGCTGTGTTCTTGCCATAGGCATAGTTCCAATCGTTCACACCGAAGATCGGTCCCGCCGGCAGCCGGGGATTGGCACACATCAGCCTGCAGAACTCCTGCCCAGCCCGCCAGATCGGCTCGCCCTTCGGGCCCATGCGGGTGACCACCGTACACGCCTTTAGTTCCCTGCTACCCAATTCCGTAGCTTCTCCGCCGTTGCGCAGATCCATGGACAACGTGATTCCTTCGGCATCACGCTGCCAGAAGCAAAAGGCGGAGGGTGACGTCTTCACTCCGTACCCATTCACATGACTTCCGTCGGAGGTAAGGAAGTACCAGGGCATCACCCGCTCGGGGATGGTGCCGCGCCACTCGAGATCGCCATAGCTTCTCTCCCAATGGTCGCCGATCGAAAGTAGGCCCTCGGTCTCTCTGCCGTTCCACCGAACATGGAGGTACGTGAGATCCTTTCCGTCGTTGGCCACACTGATCGGCAGTTCGCCCTGGGCGCCTGCCTGCACCGGCTCCGCGGAAACCCGAACGCCGGGACACGTCCATGCACCGGCCGCATACTCCAGCTTCACCACATCCCTGGAGCCGAATCGGGCGCGAACGGAATCGGGGCGGCGCAGCAGGTCGACGCCGTTCGCCGCGGCCTGGTTGGACGCAGGAACAGCCTGGCTCCCGGACGCACTTACCGGTATGGCGACTGCCGCGGCACTTGCCGCCGTTCTTAGAAAATCACGACGCGTCACACTCATGTTATTTCGCCCCCGTCACCCGCAGCATAAGCACTCCATGCGAGGGAACGTTAGCAGTGTAAGCGCCATCGTGAAACGCCACGTCCGCATGTTTCCAGAGATCGCGCGCCGACTTCACGCCAACGCCCAGGCCGAGATCGCTCAGCTTCACGGTTGCTGCCGTCTCGGTCGTACCCATATTCACTACGCCCACCGCAATCGACCCATCCGCGAGAGGCTTTACCCAGGTCTGCAGGTCGCCGGCCTTGACCGGGGACGCCTGCTTGCCCAACGTATCCTGATCCACGGATATGACGTCGCGGTTCAGCAAGATCGCCTTTGTCGCCGGTGTCATCGTACGGATGTCATTGCCCGCGAGCAGCGGGGCCGCGGTCAACGCCCACAGAGTCATATGGGTTCTATACTCGTCGTCGGTCATGTGGCCGTTGCCGATCTCCAGCATGTCTGGATCGTTCCAGTGCCCCGGCCCCGCGGAAGGCGCGGTTGGAATCTGTTTCGTGATATTCCCGATCATACTGCTCCACGAGTCGCGGATGTCGCCGGTCGTCCGCCACAGATTGGCTCCTACCTTCGCGCCCCACGTCTCGACACGGCCATTGCCGTACTCGCAGAGGCTATAGACGATGGGACGGCCGCTCTTGAAGAGGGCATCGCCCATCCTCTGGTAGACGGCCTGCAGGTCGTCGTCTTTGTAGATCATGCGAGCGCCGCACCAGTCGTACTTCAGAAAGTCCACACCCCAGGCCGCGAATGTCTTTGCGTCCTGCTCTTCATGTCCGTAGCTGCCCGGGTACTCCCCGCACGTACGCGGCCCTGGCGAAGAGTAAATCCCAAGCTTCAATCCCCTGGAATGAACATAATCCGCAAGGGCTTTCATATCCGGAAACTTTTTGTTCGCGCTGAGATTTCCCTGCGCGTCGCGTACACCCTCCCAGGTATCGTCGATGTTCACATAGATGTAGCCTGCATCGAGCATACCGTTCCTGACGATCTCGTCCGCCATCTCGCGAACAGTCTTATCGTCGATCTTGGACTCGAAGGTGTTCCAGCTGTTCCATCCCATCGGCGGCGTCTTCGCCAGTCCGTCGAATGGCAGATCCTTGAGAGCGGGCGGAGCGATGTGCTCGTAGCCTGGATATTCGTCTCCCGGTTTGGCCGGGGAGGCCACCATTTCAGCACCCTCAAACGTCAGGTGCAGGTGATTCCCTTCCAGGTCGCCAGCTACCTTTCGCCCGTTGCCGCCTTTCGAGAAGTCGAGCGTGAAGTGGTTGCCGGTCATCGTGCCGTTTGCCTGGTACGTGTGCCCGATCGTGGCCGCCGTGCCCGTTATCTGTGTGGCCGTTTGGTGAAGGTCGAGGAATAGACGGTCACTTTCACCGTCATCCAGCACACGCCACGTCGCAACCCACTTGCCGTCCACCGTCTGTGCATAAGAAGGCAGGGAAAGCCCCGCGCATATGAGTAAGAACGCAAACCATCCTGGAGATTTCAAGAAGCCCGTTGCATGTATAGCATCCATACTGCCTCCCTACGCTTCCATCCACCCGTGGACGACTCCACCGTCTGTGACAACGCTGTCTTTAGATTCCGAAGGCTAAACGCTTCGCTGCCCATTGTCAAGAAAGTGCGAAATGAGAGACATTGCATTCCAGACAAGTCGCGGCTCCAACAAATGGTAACCGTGCCGCTGCTGTTAAGCCGTTGGTCGACTCTGCAATGGAGCGGATTGGAGTGGCAACTTCTCTGCGATGAGCAGGCAGACTTCCAGCACGTCATGCTGACCCGCAAAGGCTCTTCGCGACCAGCGGTTGAGGAACATCTCATGAATGGGATAGTCGGACTTGCGCTGGTTTGTCATTGACTGTGGCCTCTTTATTGACGCATGTTTTATGGATTTCTAGGAGTCTGTCGGTCATAGCGATTCTGGCGGCGTGGCGGCCCCGGCAGCGCG
>CAXTMK010000013.1:0-5453 GCA_964245315.1 uncultured Acidobacteriaceae bacterium
CACCGAGATCATCACGCCCACGTCGCTCGACACCGCAACCACGCAGGAGCTTTACCGCGAAATCATCCGGCGCATGGGCGAAGACCCTATGCGCGACGGCCTGAAAGATACGCCCAAGCGCATGGAACGATCCATGGAGTTCCTGACTCGCGGCTACGACCAGAGCGTCACCGACGTGCTGCACAACGCGCTCTTCGACGTGGATTACGACGAGATGGTGATCGTGAAGGACATTGAATTCTTTTCCTTGTGCGAGCACCATCTGCTGCCCTTCTTCGGCAAGGCGCACGTCGCCTATGTGCCTGACAAGAAGGTCATCGGGCTCAGCAAAACGGCGCGCCTGGTCGATGTCTTCGCGCGCCGCCTGCAGGTGCAGGAGCGGCTGACGCGCGATGTCGCCGACGCCATCGAAGAGGCGATCAAGCCGCAGGGCGTCGCCGTGATCCTGGAGGCGCAGCACCTGTGCATGATGATGCGTGGGGTCGAGAAACAGCACTCCAGCACCGTCACCTCGGCGATGCTCGGCGTCTTCAAGACGCAGCTGCAGACGCGCAACGAGTTCCTGTCGCTGGTGCGCACGGGCGGCAGTTCGCTTTAGCTGAGACAATAGTAACGATGTCTCTGAACGGCCTGCTCATCCTCGACAAACCCTCCGGCATGACCTCGCACGACGTGGTGGCGATCGTGCGCCGGGCTGCGGGCGAGAAGTCCATTGGGCATCTCGGCACGCTCGACCCCATGGCGACCGGCGTGCTGCCGCTGCTGCTGGGCCGCTACACCCGCCTGGCGCAGTTCTTCTCGCAGGCGGAAAAAGAGTACACCGGACACATTCGCTTCGGCTTCGCTACGGATACCTACGACGCAGATGGCGAAGCTAAAGGCGAAGCTGCGCCGTTGACGCAATCGCTCGCCGAACTGCAGCAGCTAGCCACGCACTTCCATGGAGAGATGGACCAGCTACCGCCGATCTACTCCGCAAAAAAGATCGGCGGAGTAGCCGCGCACAAGCTGGCCCGTGCCGGCGAACCTGTGCCGGTAAAGCCGGCGCGCATCAGCATTCACGACTTCCGCCTGCTCTCGCTCGAAGGCGACACCGCGGCGTTTGCCATCACGGTTTCGGCCGGAGGGTATGTGCGTTCGGTCGCGCATGAACTCGGCGCAATGGCCGGCTGCGGAGCGCATCTCGCCAGCCTGCGCCGCACCCGCGCCGGCGTGTTTACGCTCGCGCAGGCGATAACGGTCGATGAGTTGAAAGATGCCGCCGCCGCGCCGGATCCGAAGGCCGTCTTCGCCGAGCTTCTGCCGCATCCGCGCACACTGTTGACGGAGATGCCCGCCGTAACCGTTGACGAACAGAACGCCGGACGCCTGCGCAACGGAATGCAGGTGAATCTGCCTGAGTATTCGCACGAGCCGCTGGTAAAGGTCTTTACAAGCCCGTCGGAGTTGCTGGGTATCGCGCGGCGGGTCGCGGGAACGCTGATGCAGCCGCACGTCATCCTCGGTTGACTATCGCTTCAACAGCGGTTCCACCATCGTCAGCACGTTCTTCGCCACCAGCTCGTTTCCCTGGTCGGTCGCGTGGATTCCATCCGCCTGAATCATGCCCGGTACGCCATACAGATCGTGGGTCAGGAACGGGATGTAGGGCACGTTGTACTTTTTGCCCAATGCTGGATAGTTCCCGGTAAAAGCGTTAACGTAATCCGGTCCGTAGTCGGGCGGCAGCGTCATGCCGGCGAGCAGCACCTTGGCTCCGGCCTTCTGCAGCGCGGCGATCATCGTCGCGAGGTTGGCGCGCGTCGCCTGCGTCTTGATCCCGCGCAGTCCGTCGTTGCCGCCAAACTCCAGCACCACCACGGCGGGCTTCATCGCGATGATACCGGCGAGCCGATCGACGCCATCCTTGGTCGTATTGCCGCTGATGCCTTCGTTCACCACGCGGTACCGATAGCCATCGGCGTCGAGGTCCTTCTGGAGGAAGTCCGGATAGCTCTGGCCCTCGTCGGCGCCGTAGCCGGCCGTCAGGCTGTCGCCGAAACAGACCAGCAGCGGACGGGCATCGGGGCCCGAGGGCGTGGCCGCAATGGGCGCTGGGTTGTCGTCTTGCGTGGGCGCGGCAGCCATGGTGGGCGCGGAGCTTACGCTTTTATCCATCTCTGAAGAAGCGCGCGAAGCCGGGTCTGCCTTGCAACCAGCCACACCGGCCGTGGCCGCTAGAATGAAACAGGATAGAATCAAGCGCATCCTTACAAAATACCAAATGCGCGCTGCCTTATGCGGCGAGCTAGTCTAATACCAAAAGCAACCGCGTCCAGCACCGTCCCGAGGAGGGAACAGCTTTTGCCCGACAGCCTGACCGACATGATCACCGTGCGCGACCTGCGCAAGTCCATCCGCAACGGCGCCCGCATGGTCGACATCCTGAAGGGGATCGACTTTACCATTCCGCGCGGGCAGTTCGCGGCCATCATGGGCTCGTCGGGATCGGGCAAGTCGACGCTGCTGGGGCTGCTGGCCGGGCTGGATACGCCGACTTCGGGCGACGTCTCGCTCAACGGCGTCGCAATCTCCTATCTTGCTGAAGATAAACTCGCTCAGGTGCGCGGCAAGACCATCGGCTTCGTCTTCCAGAGCTACCAGTTGATCCCGACGCTGACGGCGCTCGAAAATGTGCTGCTGCCGTACGAGTTGAATGCGGAGGATCAATCCGAGGGCATGGCGCGGGCGCGTTCGCTGCTCACCAGCGTCGGCCTGGGTGATCGCATGGACCACTACCCGGTGCAGCTTTCGGGTGGGGAACAACAGCGCGTCGCACTGGCTCGAGCGTTCGTGCTGCGGCCGCCGATCGTGCTCGCGGATGAGCCTACGGGGAATTTGGATACGGCGAATGGAGCGCATATTCTGGAGCTGCTGCTGAATTTGAACAAGACGGAGGGGACGACGATGGTGCTGGTTACGCATGATCCGGTGCTGGCTACGTATGCGGATCGGCGGATTGTGCTGCGGGATGGGCTAGTTATCTCGGACGACATCAACTCTAACCCGGCCACGCTGTAGGCTCAGTCGTCTTTGGAGCGAAAAGCCCTCACTTCAAAGGGGAAAGTTGCCGCAAAGAGGAAGTTGCCGAATTGATTATCCAGGAAAGACGAATGGAGGACACCCAATGGATTCCGCTCAAAAAGCATTAGCTTGGATGGAGGGGATGCGAGCTTCGACTTCTGGGACATGGCTGTTCAGGGGGCAACGTAAAGTGCATCCCAGCGTTCAATCGAGCTTGGCTCGGCTGAATGAGAAATCGCGCGTGACGATGTATAACGTTTGTCGCCGATTCCATACTGCCGCTGCAGGGGTCACGGGTTACTCAGTCGAGGGTTCGGAGGACCGTTTGGCCCTCTTGCAGCATTACATCGGACTATCGCCTCTGATTGATCTCACCGGAACTCCGCTTATTGCGCTCTACTTTGCTTTGACCGGCTCCGCTGTGGGAGATGAATGCGTTGTTTATGCGCTCGACACAAGTTTCCATGCCGCAGGCAGCTCGCAATGCCGCATCGTAGATCATTCTTTTCTTGCACTACCACTATTTCGCGGCGGACTTCAACATAGATGGCTGCGGCAAGATGGATATGCGGCTTGTCCGAATGGTTGGCCATCTATGGAAGCTGTGGACAATTTTGACCTTCTTCAGTTAGAAGGTATCCGGGAAAAGAGGTTCGTAAGACGTCCCAATGACTTTCAGATGATTGCCGAGCTTGGTGATTTAGAAAGCGTAGACGATGATCCGCTCGCGGGTCGAGTACGTGGGGTAGTTGATTCTGTTCTACGCGCATTTCCAAGCTGCCCGGAGCTAGAAGACCGCATCGCGCAAAGTAAAACGCTCAACATTTCCGGACGACTCAGAAAAGAACTCCAGCAGCTTCACGAACACGCGCTCGTGTTGCAGGCCCCACAGTCGGTTCTTCGCTCGGTTACCTCCTTGAAAGACGCCGAGCGCATGGGTTACTGGGATACTTCCTTTGAGTGTGCCTTCGACTCGATCAAGCAAGTTGTCGCGGCGCTTGATACCTCAAACAACTAAGAGATCCGTTGACGATCACGGATTGAAGACGCGAACTCGAATCAAACTGCTCTGCTAAGTCTAACAAAAAACAATGCCTTGGCTCTCCTACCAATCCGCCGCCAAGATCGCCGCCCGCGAGATGCATTCCTCGCGCGGCAAATTCTTCTTCGTCATCCTCTCGGTCGCCATCGGAGTCGCCGCGCTCACCGGCGTGCGCGGCTTCAGCTCGTCGTTTCGCGCGGAGCTTCTGAACCATGCCAGGTCGATCATGGCGGCCGATCTCTCTGCGCGCCTGAACGGCCAGCCCACGCCGGAAGAAGCCAAGGGCCTCGCGATCGTCGCGACCGGCGGCACCGAGATGACGCCCGTCACCGAGTTGCTCTCCATGGCGTCGGACGCGAAGACGATGGACCCGCTGCTGGTGTCGCTCAAGGCGGTCGACCCGACGCAATACCCCTACTATGGGAACGTCGATCTCGACCCCGTAGGCAAGCTTTCCGACGCGCTTGCGGGCGAGAAGATCGCGGTGGCAGACGACCTGCTGGTGCGCCTGAGGATGAAGGTGGGCGACTACCTGAAGATCGGCAACCAGACCTTCCGCATCGGCTCGGTGGTGACCAATGAGCCCGACCGCCTCTCCGGCACCTTTGCCGCAGGGCCGCGGGTGCTCATCTCACGCGAGAACCTCGACGCCACCGGCCTGATCGGCCCCGGAAGCCGGGCCACGCAGCGCTATCTGTTCAAGGTTCCGCCGCCGGCCAACGGCCAGCCCATCTCCGACGAGGCCGTCGCCGACCTGAAGGCGCGCCTGACCAAACTGCTGCCCGAGGCGCAGGTGAACGACTACCGCGAGACCAATCCGGCGCTCACGGCAGGCCTCGATCAGGCCACCAGCCTGCTCTCGCTGATGAGCCTTGTCGCCCTGGTGCTTGGCGCTGTTGGCGTGGCAATGGCGATGCGCGCGCACCTGGCCCAGCGGCTCGACACCATCGCGATTATGAAGTCGCTGGGCGCATCGTCCGGCCAGATCATCAAGATATATCTCATCCAGACGCTGCTGCTGGGCGCGGCCGGAGGCCTGCTCGGCGTCATCCTGGGCATCGGGGTGCAGCTGGCGTTTCCGTACCTGCTGGCGTCGCTGATCAACGTCAGGCCGGACCTGCATCTCGACCCGCATGCCATCCTGGCCGGGCTGGGCGCGGGCATGCTGACGACGCTGCTGTTTACGCTGCCTCCGCTGCTGGATATCCGCGGCATTCGGCCCATTCTTATCCTGCGGCGCTCGGTCGATGAGCTCGACCGGAACATCGTCGCGCGCGTGGTCAACTGGCTGGTCAAGAATCCCATCCAGATCGTTGCGTTCGCGCTTATCCTGGGCGGCCTCACGTTC
>CAXTMK010000013.1:5463-10224 GCA_964245315.1 uncultured Acidobacteriaceae bacterium
TTTCCTTTGGCCTGGTCGGCGTGCTTGCCGTGCTGCTGGTGGCGTCTTTCGTCGTGCTGCGGACGCTGAAGTTCTTCCTTAGCCGCACGCGCCTGCATCTGCCGTCGGTGCTGCGCCATGGGCTTGCGAACCTTTACCGGCCGGGCAATCCATCGTCCGCCCTGCTGGCCGCTCTGGGCATGGGCGTCATGCAGATCATGCTGGTCTTCCTGATGCAGCATGCGGTGGTGCAGCAACTGCAGATTTCGTCGTCGCCCAACATTCCCAACATCTTCCTGATCGATATCGGGGATAAAGAAATCGAGGGCGTGCGGACGCTGTTGAGCAATTCGAAAGTCGTGACCGCGCCGCCGGAGCTGCTGCCCGTGGTCGCGGCTCGCATGACGGCGCTGGACGGCGTGGCGCTTCCTCCGCCACGGGCGCGCGGGCCTCGCAGCGAGCGCGGCAACGATGCCAGCGGCGCTCCCGGCGGCCCCGCTAACAACGGCCGCCGCGTTCGCCAGACGGCGGTGCAGCTCACCTACTCCGAGGCTTTGCTGCCGGGCGACACGGTCGCGGAAGGGAAGTGGTGGGACGCGGCGCAGTCGGCTGTGGCCGACAAGCATCCCATCGTCGCGGTCGCCGAGCGCTTTAACCTGAAGGTCGGCTCGACCATCACCTTCGTGGCGCAGGACAGAACCTTCGACGCGACGGTGGTTGCGACCGTCAAAAACAACGGCCAGCATGCCTTCAGCCGAGCCGACTTTATCCTGCCGCAGCGCGCGCTCAACGGGCTGCCGGTCATCTGGTACGGCGGCGTCCATGCCGATGCCGCGAAGGTCGGCGAACTGCAGCGCCAGCTCTACGCCGCCTATCCGACCATTACGGTCATCAACACGGCGCAGGCGCTCGAAACCATCCGCGCGGTGGTCATCCAGATCATCTATGTCGTGCAGTTCCTGGCGGCGTTTTCGATCTTCGCCGGCATCGTCATCCTGGCTTCGTCGATCGCCGGCACGCGCTATCGCCGCATCCGCGAGGTGGTGGTGTTGAAGACGCTGGGCGCAACCCGCGCCCGGATCGCGACCATCTTCTCGATCGAGTTCGCGGTGCTGGGGCTGGTGGCGGGGATCGTCGGCATTATCTTCGCGAACATCGTGGTCAGTTTTCTGCTGCGCGTCGTGCTGAAGCTGCCCAATCCGATTCAGTGGAACTGGAGCATCTTCGGCCTGATCGCGACCGCGCTGCTGACGGTTGCGACCGGTTGGGTCGCGAGCCATCGCATCCTGGGGCAGAAGCCGCTCGAAGTGTTGCGCGAGGAATAGAGCAAAGGCTTTGATCTGAGAGTTAAGCGTCTTGAGTTTAGAGTTAAGAGCACGGCTCCCGGATATGTGGTCTGAAGAAGAACTCCGCGATATCGAACCTGAACCGCCGGCACCGCGCACCGGCGCTAAGTTGATGGCGGGCAGTCTGCGCGACACGATTGCCGCGCGCAATCTTGTGCGATCGCAGGTAAAGGAACTGACCCGCGGCGCGGCGCCCAGCGTCATCTACGCGCCCGATGCGCACACCCATGGCAACTTCATCGACGCATCGTACCGCCGCATCTGCGCGAATCCCGCATGGGCTGCGCGGCTCACCAAACCAAACACGGCGAAGCGTCAAGCGCGTCCCAGCGGGCCGGACGAGGCCATCCGCGCATGGTGCGAGCTGGATAGCGCAACCAGCTCCGACGCGCTGCTGATGAACATCTTCTGCTATCCGCGCGTGCTGACTCCGCGCGTCTGCACGCTGCTCGGCGTCGACTCCTTTTGCGCGCCAGAATTTGGCTACCACCCGTCTTTGCCGCTGCAACGGGATCTCACAGACCGCACCGAGATCGACATGCGCCTCGGCCCTCTGCTGGTCGAAGCCAAGCTGACCGAGAGCGATTTCCAGTACGCTCCCATGCGCCTGCTCGAACGCTACCCAAACTTCGGCGATGTGTTCGACCGCGACCTGCTCGAAGTCACCCGCCGCGGCGTCCGCTCGTACCAACTCATCCGCGGAGTGCTCGCGGCGGAAGCCGAAGCCGCCAACTTCTGCGTGCTGTGCGACGCGCGCCGACCGGACCTTATTGAAGCCTGGTACGCCATCATGCGCGCCGTTCGCAGCTACCAATTGCAGGCTCGGCTGCGTCTATTGACATGGCAGGAGCTGGCAACAGTCCTGCCGCCAACTCTCTCGCATTTCCTCGAACAGAAGTACGGCATCGCCGTGGCACAATAACCGTATGCAGTCTCAACGTCGCCTGATCGTCGCATCGGCTGTACTGCATCTCGCGTTGCTGGCTGTGCTGTTGTACGTCCGCCGCCTGCACGTCGAACCCATGCGCCTGCCCGGAACCGATCACGGCACGCGCATCTCGCTCACTTACTCGCCTCGAAGCGCCGCGCGCACCGATGCCTCGCTCGCAGCCGTAAAGCCTGTGCCGTCGAAGCTGACGCAGGCCTACAAGTTGCCGCCGAAGCCAGTGGCGCAGGCCGCATCGTCGATTGCGGCGCCGTCGGCAGCCAATTCTAATGCGGCGCAGGGCGGGGATGCGCGCGGCTCGGGCAATGTGACGGTCGCGCTTGCGACGTTCTTTCCGACGCCGCACCCCGATCTGACGCAGCTTCCGCATGGCACGCGCGGCGATGTGATCGTCGATGTGACGATCGACGAGCAGGGCCGGATTGTCGAAACGCAGGTCGCGCAGAGCATGGGCCATGGCGTCGACGAGACTGTGCTCGCGATCATCCAGACGTGGACGTTCAAGCCGGCGACGAAAGATGGGGTCGCGGTGCCCAGCCAGCAGGAACTGCTCTTCCATTACGAGCGGGGATAGCTAAACCAACTCCAGCGCCATCTTCTTCGTCTCCGGATCGAGCGCCGTCAGTTTGAAGCTGCGAACCTGCCCAGCCTCCACTGTCTTCTGCGCGCTGGCCGCGACAGCCTTCGCGCGCTTCGGCTTCGTCGATATATCCGTCTTCCACTTCGACGAAAGCAGCGATCCCAACTGCGAGAGATCGACTGGCCCCCCGCTTGCAACCGGCGCCTCTTCAGCAACCACCAGCGGAACCGCGCAGATCGCGAGGATTCCTTCTCCAAGTTCCACGCGGGCCAAATTGCCCGAGATGTCGATGATGCGCCCCGAGACTGTGTCTCCCACTGCGTGCTCGGCGATGAACTCGTCCAGGCCAGTCGGCACCATCTGCTTGATTGACAGCTTCAGTTGCCGCTTTTCGCGATCGATCTCGAGCACCTGCGCCTTCACCACCTCGCCCACGCGCAGGATGTCCGAGGGATGATTGAGCCGGCGCTCCGCCGTGATCTCGGAGATGTGCACGAGGCCTTCGACGCCCTCCGCGAGGGTGACGAACGCGCCGAATTTCGTGATGCGCGAGACCGGCCCTTCTAGGACCGCTCCCGGATGAATCGTCTTCACGATCTCGACCCAGGGATCGCCCAGCGCCTGCTTCAGGCCGAGCCCGATGCGCTTCTGTTCGGTGTCGATCGACAGGATGACGGTCTCGACGGTGTCGCCTACCTGCACGATATCCGAGGGCTTCCTCACCTTTTTGCCCCAGGCCATCTCGCTGATGTGGATCAGGCCTTCGATGCCTGGCGCAAGCTCCACGAAGGCGCCAAAGTCCATCTCGCGCGTGACCGTTCCTGTGACTTTTGCGCCCAGATGAAAGCGCTCCGGCACGGAATCCCACGGATGCGGCTGAAGCTGCTTCAGCCCAATGGCGATGCGGCGTTTCGCGGCATCGCTCGCATCGATCTTCAGGATCTTCGCCTCGATCACGTCCCCAACCGAGACGATCTCACCTGGGTTCGCCACACGGTGCCATGACATGTCGGAGATGTGCAGCAGGGCATCCGCGCCGCCCAGATCGACGAATGCGCCGAAGTCGGTGAGCGAGCGTACGGTGCCTTGAACAGTCTGGCCTTCGGCAAGCTCCGAGAAGCGCTCATCCGCATTGGCCTTGGCTTCTTCTTCGAGCACGCTGCGCCGGTCGACGATCGCATCCGGCCGTCCCGACTCGCCGCCTTCCAGGTCGAGCTGCGTGATGCGGACGCGAATCTCGTGGCCGACCAGCTTCTCCATCTCTTCCGCCGTGCGAGTGCCGGTGCGCGACGACGGCATGAAGGCACGCATGCCAATATCGACCGTCAAGCCACCCTTGACCACACCGGTGACCGTTCCGAGGACTGTGCCCTTGTTCTCGAAAGCCTCTTCGAGAGACGTGTAGTCCTTCGGCGTCGCGGTGCGCTGGCGGGTGAGTTCGTAGTAGCCGTCGCCGTCGCGGCCCTTCACGGTCACGCGGATTACATCGCCCGGCTCTACGGCCTTCTCGCTCGCGCTGAAGGAGGCGAGCGGAAGAATGCCTTCGGTCTTGTAGCCGATGTCCAGATACACGGCATCGATCGACAGCGCGACGACTGTCGCGTCAATCTGCTTTGACCCGCCCGAGCGATCAACAGCGTTGGCGCGCAACAGGTCATCTTCGCGCAGGAGAGCCGCGAAATCCTGTTCTTCGTTGTTTTCTAAGTCAAGGGCAGGGGACAGGTTCGATTCGGTATTTTCCACCTCACGATTTTACCCTGCCTTGCCCTTACCGGTTGGTTCCGCGTGATCAGCATCTTCGGGTGTGACTGTATCGTTGCTTTCGACCTCGACCGGGGCGCCGTCACTCAGCAGCACCAACGACCTCCCGCCGACGATCAGTTTGTCATCCAGCTTCACCTGCTAGAATG
>CAXTMK010000013.1:10234-23140 GCA_964245315.1 uncultured Acidobacteriaceae bacterium
GGGCAAAGTGAACTCCACGCCCTCGTGGTGAGCGTTGATGAGGATGAGGAAGGAATCGTCTTCGATCATCCTGCCATCTTCATCCGGATAACCGAGCGTCTTGCCGTTCAGCATCACACCCAGCGATTTATTCCAGGTCGCGCTCCAGTTATCGTCGCTGAACTCCTGTCCGTTGGGGCTGTACCAGGCGACATCGCGCACCACAGAGCCGCGAATCTGGCGATCCTGAAAGAACTTGCGGCGATGCAGGTTCGGATGCGCACGCCGCAGTTGGATCAGCTTGCCGGTGAAGTCCATCAGGCGTCGGCGCGGCGGATCAAGGTTCCAGTCGTACCACGTCAATTCGTTATCCTGGCAGAAGGCGTTGTTGTTGCCGCGCTGCGAACGCGCCACCTCGTCGCCGCCGCCTAACATGGGCACACCCTGCGAGAGCATCAGCGTGGCAAGGAAGTTCCTCGTCTGCCGCTCGCGCATGTTGTTGATGCCTTCGTCATCGGTTGGTCCCTCAGCGCCCATGTTCCAGGAGTCATTGTCGTTGGCGCCGTCCTTGTTGTCTTCGCCGTTAGCCTCGTTGTGCTTCTGGTCGTAGCTCACCAGGTCGCATAGCGTAAAGCCATCATGCGCGGTGATGAAGTTGATACTCGCATAGGGCTTGCGGCCGTCGGTCTGGTAAAGGTCTGACGAGCCCGTGAGTCTGTAGGCGAAGTTGGACAGCTGACCTTCGTCGCCCTTCCAGAAGCGCCGCACGGTATCGCGATACATGCCGTTCCACTCCGCCCAGAGAACGGGGAACTGGCCCACCTGGTAACCGCCCTCGCCTACGTCCCAGGGCTCGGCGATCAGCTTCACATCGGCGAGGACCGGATCCTGATGGATGGTGTCGAAAAACGCCGACAGCTTCGAGACCTCGTGCAGTTCACGCGCCAGCGTCGCCGCGAGGTCGAAGCGGAAGCCGTCCACGTGCATCTCCGTCACCCAGTAGCGCAGCGAATCCATGAGCAGCTTAAGGACCTGCGGATTGTGCACGTTCAGCGTGTTGCCGGTGCCGGTGTAGTCCATGTAGTAACGACAATTGTCCTTCAGCATGCGGTAGTATGTGGTGTTGCAGACGCCCTTCATGGAGAGCATCGGGCCTTTTTCATTGCCCTCGCAGGTGTGGTTGTAGACGACGTCCAGGATCACTTCAAGTCCCGCGGCATGCAGATCCTTCACCATCTGCTTGAACTCGTTCACCTGGCCACCGCTGTCGCCCACCGAGCTGTAGCGCGACATCGGCGCAAAGAACCCAAGCGTGTTGTAGCCCCAGTAATTCTTCAGGCCCTTGTCTACCAGGTGGCCGTCGTCGATAAAGTGATGCACGGGCAGCAACTCCACGGCGGTAATTCCGAGCTTCTTCAGGTAGTTGATGCTGTGCTCGTGGGCCAGGCCGGCGTAGGTTCCGCGCAGGTTTTCCGGCACCATCGGATTGCGTTTGGAGTAGCCCTCGACGTGCACCTCGTAGATGACGGAATCGGAGAGCGGGATATCCGGCGCGCAGTCGTTGCCCCAATCGAAATGATGGTCCACCACGATCGACTTCGGTACGCCCAAGGCGGAATCCTGATCGTCTTTCTTCGTGTCGTCGCCGGACATCAGATCGTATGGAAAGATCGGCTGCTTCCAGTCCACATCGCCGCAGATGGCCTCGGCATAGGGGTCCACCAGCAGCTTCGCCTTGTTGAAGCGCATCCCGTGGCCAGGATCCCAGGGGCCGTCGACGCGATAGCCGTAACGCTGTCCCGGCTTCACCCCAAGGATCATGCCGTGGAAAACGAACGCCGTGCGCTCCTTCAATTCCACGCAGTCGGTCTGTATGCCGTTTTCGTCGAAGAAGCATACCTCGACGGAGGTGGCATGTTCGGAGTAAAGCGCGAAGTTTGTTCCCCTGGAATTACTTTTAGCGCCCAGCGGATAGGGGCGGCCCGGCAGCAGCATACGGCTCATGGAATCCTCGTTTACCAGTATTCAAGTCAACCGAATAGATGCATTTACGTCGGAAAAGGTGCCCTATGTCACTCAGCTGGCCGCGTAGCGTAGTTGCCAGAACTTGCCTCATGGCCGGCGGTATTACGAAAGTTCTGCTTTCTGAACATCTTTGCCGAGTTCATCGAACATTGTGTGCCGCAATCTGCTACGGTAATGCTCATGCGAGTTACTCCTCTTGCCCGCGCGGTCTGCGCGCTCGTCTTGTTTGGCTTTCCGGCATTTGCCGCAGCAGATACCTTCACCTTTTCTGTCACCGGCAGTGGCATCTCCGGCAGCGGAATTATCCAGACCACGCCGGCCTCGACCATCGCGAATGCCGAACACATCACTGGCATCTCCGGGATGGTCAACGGCTCAGCCATTCAGGCGCTGGTTCCCGGCTCCTACGATCCCAACAACCAGACGATCCTCAACTTTTCCGACGGGCGCAATTTCAACTTCGATAACCTGCTCTACACGCAGGGCGACTTGTTCGATGAGGCGGGCGTCTTGTTCGAACTGGCCAACGGCGAATACTTCAACCTGTACCAGGATTCGGCGATCGGGCCGGCCTACCTTACGCTGGATGGAGATCCCACTTACGATGGGACTGCCGGGGTAAGCACCCCGGCAACGATTGCGATCACACCCTCCTCCACGCCGGAGCCATCAAGCTTGCTTCTGCTCGCCACCGGGCTTGCGAGCGCTGCGGGTCTGCTTCGCCGCAACCACGCCGCTCGTTAGTCTGCCTTGTTTCTGCGCAGGCCTATGTCAGCAGACCGTCCTGAAGCGTCAGCACCCGGTCGCATCTCCCCGCGAATTCTGGGTTGTGCGTCACCAGCACGCTGGTCAGTCGATGCGCGCGATGCAGCCGCTGGAGCAGCGCGAAGACAGCCTCCGCCGTCTTGCTGTCGAGGTCGCCGGTCGGCTCATCCGCCAGTAATATCTTCGGTTCGGTTACCAGCGCACGCGCCAGCGACACGCGCTGCTGTTCGCCGCCGCTCAGCTCGCCGGAGCGATGCAGCGCACGGTCTTTTAACCCGACTTCGTCGAGCCATGTGGTAGCCTTCGCCATCGCGGCAGCCTTCGGCGCTCCACGGGCGAGCAGCGGCATGGCGACATTTTCGAGGGCCGTGAACTCCGGCATCAGGTAGTGAAACTGCCACACATACCCGACCTCGCGATTGCGAAACTCCGCGGCCTGCCTGCCTGAAATCGCACTGACGCGCTGTTCGCCCACCCAGACTTCGCCGGCGGAGGGCTTATCCAGTGCCGCCAGCAGATGCAGCAGGGAACTCTTGCCCGCGCCGCTCTGTCCGACGATGGCGACCATCTCGCCCGCGGCGACCGTAAAGGTAAGCCCGGCAAACAACTCCAACTCGCCGTGGCCGAGACCTTTGCCCGCATAGGCTTTGCGCAAACCTTCGACCCGGATCGCGCTCACTCGTCGTCCTCGGCGATCTTGCCGCCGTCGTCATCGATCGCGGAGCGCTCGGCGGGCTTCTTCTCTTCGTGGTGTGCGCGAAACGCGATGGCGAGGCGATTCCATGCGTTGATCGTCGTGATCGCCAAGGTCAGATTCACTGTCTCGACATCGGAAAAATGCCTGCGCACCTCGTCGTAAACCGCATCCGGCGCATGCCCCTGCTGGATGTTGGTGACGGCTTCGGTCCACGCCAGCGCCGCCCGCTCGCGCTGTGTATAGGCGTCCGATTCGCGCCACGCCGCAACTTCATCGATTCGGCTGGCAGGCTCATTCAGCTTCTCCAGTTCGTGCCGATGCAGCCCGATGCAATACTCGCAGCCGTTCAACTCGGAGGCCAGCAGGCGCACGAGATCGAGCAAATCAGGCTCAAGCCCGGTGCCCGTGTTCAGGTAGTGGCCGAGTTCTGAGAGATGTGCGAAGCCCTGAGGCGCAAGCTTGATATAGTTCATGCGTGGCTGCATTGTTCACCTTGCTGCTGCACGGCACTATTCGGAAAGCTTGTCCTTAGCTTCAAGCTTTGCGAGATGCGCCAACAGCGAGTTGTAATCGGCCGCCTTTGCGATAGCCGCCATCACCTCATCGTGGCGTTTCTCAAAGTGCTTTAAGAACTCATCGCTCCGCTTCTCAGCGCGAGCATCTACCTGTTCAACTTTGCGATCCAGGCTTTCGTATCGCTTCTCGAGCGCATCCAGGCGGGACGAAATTGACCTCCGTTCCGGGGCAAGAAAATCCTGGACCAGCTGGCGGCCGTCTTCAATGACGCTCATTGCGGTCTCTCGCGCGATCATACCACTACTCATATCGCAACGCCTCCGCCGGCAACACTCTCGCCGCGCTGCCACTAGGGTACAGCGTAGCCAGTGCGCTCACGCCCAGACTAACCGCCGCCACGATGACGGCGTCGACCCACTTAGGCGCGAAGGGCAGATAATCGATCGAATAAACCGATGCGTCCAGTTGAATAAACTTGTAGTGTCCGCCAGCCCAACTGACGAGGTAGCCCAGCACCAGCCCCATCGCCGTCCCAATCACCGAGATCATCAGCCCCTGCAGCAGGAACACGCGCCGCACCTGCGCGGTTGTCACGCCGAAGCTCATCATCACGGCGATATCCTTAGTCTTCTCCATCACCATCATGGTCAGAGCGATCAGGATATTCAGCGCCGCCACACACACGATCAGCGCCAGCACGATGAACGTCACATACTGCTCCAGCTTGAGCGCGCGAAAAAGTTCGCGATTCTGTTCCATCCAGTTCGTCGCCTGGAAGCCCGGCCCCGCAAGCTGTTCGATCGCCCGCCCGATCACGTCGGCGCGGTTCAGGTCATCCACCTTGAAGCTGATGACGGAGATCAGGTCCGGCTCGGTAAACAGCCGCTGTGCATCGGCGAGGCGCATGAACGCATAGCTGGAATCGTACTGGTAGAACCCGGACGCAAACACTCCAACCACCTGGCAGCGCTGATAGCGCGGGACCAAACCCAGTGGCGTCAGGTCGCCCTGCGGGCTGGTCACAAGAACGGTATCGCCCACCTGCGCGCCCAGCGACTCGGCCAGATCCTTGCCAATCACAATCGGCGGCGTCGCCTGTACTGCCGCGCCTGTAGTTTGGGGTACGGGCTCGAGCGACTGACTGGATCCTTCCTTCACGCTCTGCAGCAGATCGCTCACGCGGCGCTCATCCGCCGGAACCACACCCTTGATCAGCGCGCCACCGCTCCTTGCGCCGCGCGAGATCAGCACCTGCTCATACAGCCCGGGAGCCGCCGCCGTTACATGCGGCACTTTGCTCAGACGCTCCAGCAGGCCTCGCCAATCGCCGCGAATCCCGTCGCCGGCCTCGCGCATCAGCAGCACATGAGCGGTCGAGCCCAGCAGCCGGTCCTGCAGATCGCGGCGCATGCCATTCGTAATAGCCAGCGCGATCACCAGCGACGCCACGCCGGCTGCCACTCCCGCAACCGAGATGCCGGTGATGACTCCGATGACCGCCTGGCGCCGCTTGGCCCGCAGATACCGCGCCGCAATAAAGAGTTCGAAGCGCATATTCGTATGCCGAGTTTGGAGTTGGTGCCTGAATCAGGTCGGGCCTTCAGCCCTTTGTCATTCTGGGATCCGTAACCTGGGGCGTTTGCCCCAGGCTTTTATAGGACGGGCCCTCGGCCTTAAGACAAAGCCCTAGTTCGCCAGCACAGCCCGGTACCTTACCTGGCTCTTCTTCACTCGCGCCACGGCCTCGTTTGCCTTATCCATCGCGAATCGCTCCGTCACCGCCTTTACGCCATGCCGAGCCGCTACATCCAGCATCTCGGCGATATCGTGCGGGCTGCCGGTCGGGCTTCCGCTGATCGCCTTCTGTCCGCCCACGAGCGAGAACGCCTGCAGCGCAATCGGCGACGGAGGCACGCCGACAACGCAGAGCGTGCCCCTGGGCCGAAGCGCGCCGATGTAGCCTTGCCAATCCTGATCGGCGTTCACGGTGCTCAGCAAAAAGTCAAAACTGCCCGCGAGTTTCTTCATCGCCCCGGTCTCGCGCGTGTTGACGAAGTGGTGAGCGCCCATCTCCAGCGCCTCATCCTGCTTGTTTTTGGAGGTGGAAAACGCCGTCACCTCCGCTCCGAAGGCCTTCGCAAACTGCAGCCCCATATGCCCAAGGCCGCCAATCCCGACGATGCCGACGCGCGACGACGGCCGCACGCCATGTTTGCGCAGAGGATTGTAGACCGTAATGCCGCCGCACAGCAGCGGCGCTACCGTCTCGCTCTCCAGCTTCTCCGGCACCGGGATGGCAAAACGCCAATTAACGCGGACGCAATCGGCATAGCCTCCGTTGCGGCCGACGCATGTCGGCTGGCGCTGCGCGCACAGATGCTCCTCACCCTGGCGGCACCACTCGCAGATGCCGCAGGAGTCCGCCTGCCACCCGATGCCGACGCGCTGGCCCACCTTCAGACTCCTTACCTCGCCGCCCACCGCGGTTACCGAGCCCACAATTTCGTGGCCTGGGATGAACGGGTATTTGCTCATCCCCCAGTCGTTGTCGATCAGGTGGACGTCCGACGCGCAGACGCCGCAGTGCGAGATCTTCACTTCAATCTCACTCTGTTTCAACTCACCCGGATCGTATTTGTAAGGCAGCAAATGTGCACCGGCCGCGTGCGCCGCCAACCCATGAAACTCACTCATCTCGTTTGTTATCCCTTTTGGCGCGTACTTGCCCAGCATGCGCCGCCCAGATACGCACAGATAAATGCTACAACAGCGGAGATGTCTCGGCTGTGAATCGCCACGACCCGCAATCCAGCGCTTTGATTGCGTCCACGTTTTCGCCAAATCGCCGTCTAATTCCGTAGCCAGATATCTTCACGCCCGGCAACGCATTTGGGAGTAAAGTTTTTGATGATGACCTTCCGCCGCGCTCACCTCCTCGGAATTCTCTCCGTCGCCCTGGCTACGCCGTTTGCCGACGCACAGGTGCCGGTTACGCCGCCTCCGCCGACACCCGCGCCGCCCGCCTCGGCTCCGGGCGATCCCGGCCCGCAGCAGGATCAGGGGCCGCTTATCATCAAGAAGAAGACTGCCGACGCACCTGAGGCGCCTGCAGCCGCGCCCGAGCAGCAGAAGATCAAAAACCCCGACGGCCAGACGTACTCACTGCGGGTCGACGTGCCCATCGTCTCGCTTGATGTCAACGTCATCCTCGACAAGACCCACGAGTTCGTCCCGGGACTGAAGCCCGCCAACTTCCTGATTCTCGAAGATGGCGTGGAGCAGGAGGTGACCAGCGTCCGCATCACGCAGACGCCCATCACCGCGGTGATGCTTCTGGAGTTCGCGTCGACCAACTACAACTACATCCAGGACATGCTGAACTCGTCGGTCAGCTTCTACCGGTCGCTGCAACCCAAAGACTATGTTGCGGTGATCTCGTTCGACATGAAGACGCACATCCTCACCGACTTCACTAACAGCAAAGACCAGATCGCCGACTCGCTGCGTTCGCTGATGATCCCGGGCTTCTCCGAGGTGAATACCTTCGACGCGCTGTACGAGACGCTCGACCGGACGAGCCGCATTCCCGGCCGCAAGTACATCATCCTGATCGGCTCGGGCCGCGACACGTTTTCGAAGATCACGCTGGATAAGATTCTCGCCAAGATCAAGGCCACGCCCAACGTCACCATCTTCACCATCGGGACGGGCGCTTTCATGGCCCAGGTCGGCAGATCGTCGGGCATCGGCTACATGAACACGCTGCAGGCGCAGAACCAGCTGCAGACGTTCGCGAAGATGACCGGCGGGATGTACTTCTATCCCCTGTTCCAGGGCGCGCTGCCGGATATCTTCGCGGAGATCAACAACTCGATCCGCAACGAGTACGTTGTTACCTACAAGCCGACAAACAACAAGAACGACGGCACGTATCGCAAGGTGAAGGTGCTGCTGGTCGACAACGAAGGCAAGCCGCTGAAGATGCAGGACGAGAAGCAGCGGCCGGTGAAGTATTCCGTCATAGCACGAGATGGCTACAACGCCAAGCCGCCCATCGAATAGACCCGCCGTTTGACCCCATCCAGCCGATCTCGTACACTCGGTTAAGGCAGTCGGCGGGACGCTCCGCGGCTCCTCTTCTTCATCCGAAGTTGCCCCCTCGTTCAATGGTAGGACTAGCGACTCTGACTCGCTCGATCGGGGTTCGAATCCCTGGGGGGCAACCAAAATCATGTAAACGCGCCCCTAAGGCGCGTTTTTATTTGCCCTTCGATGCACCTGCCCGCACCTTCCTGAACGCTGCAAGTAACTCAAAGTATTACTTAGCGTATGCGTAGGGCATCTATGTGGGATACCGTCACTTCGACAGGCACACCGACGCTGACCGAGGGCACTCCTTGCCTGAATCGGTGGTGTGTTTCGCAGAGTGAGCAGGCTGGACCCGGAGTAATTCAGATCGATAGTCGGAGGGAGCCTCCAGAGCGCCTGATTTGGCTTTCCTTCTTGCACGTGCCTTAGCCACCGACTTTGGGAACAGGGGGCGGCTGCAGGGCAATAAGTTCAGGCGCGTGGATGTTGCGGCATTCTGAGACAACATCGAATACCATCGTCTGCATATCGGAAGGGGTGAACGGCTGCCACGCCAGGCCGGGCTGCGAGGGGTTTCCGGTTCGGGCGAAATTCACCCATGCGCGGGAGACCTTGTCCTGCAGGCCGTAACCATCCGGAGCGTCGCCAGTTGCAACGCGTAGATGTGGTTCACTCAGGTTGTGAAAGACGAAGGCGATCTCCGAGGTGTGGAAAGCCGTGATGCCGCCATTGACCGGGTACTCGTAAGCGAAGATGTAGTGGTACACCGGCGCCGTGCCGGCCTGCGCCTTCGCAGCGAGCCCGCGAGTGTTGAACGGAGCGAAATACAGAACGTCCTGCACCTTCTTGCGTGGGAAGGACGTCTTGAATGCTGCCGCAACTGCGTCTTTCTGGTCTTTGAACCGAGCCTTCAGGTGTTCATCGATCTCCTGCGGCGTCCAATCGTTCTTGCCGGAGCCTTTCTGTAGAGTGCCGGCAGACTCGCTGAAGACCGTACCGTACATGAGCGGGATGCTGGAGGACCAGTCGCAGAACTCTTTGGTGACGTAAACTCCATCCACGATGGGGTTCCATCCTCCGGCCCCGCGTCCGCCATTTGCCTGCGCTACGGTTCGCAGCGCGGTCTGGCCGGCACTCAGGAGATCGAGGTACGGCACCTTCCTGAGCTTGTCGATATCGTTACCGGTGAGCTTCAGGTTTTCGAGCGTAGCGGCAGCGATCTGCTGCTGGAGCTTGATGGAAGCGGCTGAATCGATGGCGTCGTAGGTCTCTCCGCCGCCGCTTTCCGCCACTGCCTTATGAAAGAGACCTTTAGCCGCTGGCGTGTGCAACATGCGCGTAGCTTTGCTGCCGCCGCCAGACTGACCGAAGATGGTGACGTTCCCTGGATCGCCTCCAAAGTTGGTGATGTTCTTCTGCACCCACTGGAGAGCTGCGACGAGATCGGCAGTGCCGGTGTACCGCGACTGTGCGTATTCCGGACCATACGCCGACAAATCCAGCGTGCCAATAATGTTGAGGCGATGATTGACGCTGACCACGACCACATCGCCGAACTCGCTGAGGTTTTTGCCGTCGTAGGCAAAGGACTCCATTGAGGAGCCGTTGGTGAAGCCGCCGCCGTGCATCCAGAACATCACCGGCTTCTTCGTGGAAGATGAAGGGTTTCCAGTCCAGATGTTGAGCACCTGGCAGTTTTCATTCTCGATCCAATAACGATGCGGAAAGACGAACTCGTCGTCGCCGACGCGTGCCTGAGGGGGGATGGGGCAGGTAGGGCCCCAGGCTTGAGCGCTCTTTACACCTTGCCATGGCTTGACGACCCTCGGCATTTCAAAGCGCTCGGCCTCGGCGTAGGGGATGCCGAGGAAGACGGCTGTTCTGCCGTCGCGGAAACCGCGGACCTGGCCGCCTTCCACGCTCACAACGGGCGGGTTATAGTTGGGCAGACCAGCGGTCGATGCAGCGCCTGACGATGTGTCAGCCGTTTTCGTCTGCGCCGCGGCTGGTTCGACCGCCAGACCCGAAGCGGCGGCTCCCAGGAGAGCTGCTCCTGCATGAAGCAAATCTCTGCGGTTGATCTCAGGGGAATGCGTTGTCTGACTCATAACTCTCCAGGGCAAAACTTCAAAGACTGATAACCATCCGTTCAAGTTTCGCGCCAATATACCGCATTTCCCTGGTGTACTGCGCGACGCTAAAGCCCAATGTTGCCGTTTGCGCACAGGGACGGCGCCAAACGTCAGATCCCACGACGTCGGCGGCCACCAACAGGCGAGGTAGTTTCTGAGCCTATGGCCTGTTCCCAGCCAATGCGATTGCGGCCACGCCTACCCGTGCGGTCGCGGCCGACACATGCGATACAGTAGAGGCACACCATCTCTGGCCATTCGGAGACACTATTCCCGCTCCCAGCCCACGTTCGCTCGCCGCTGTCGCCCTCGCGCTGGCTGTCGCCTTTAGTTCGGCGCAGACCCCGTTCAATCTCGCCTCGGTCCCCCAGGCCAACTTCGCCGAGATGCGTTACCGTCTGGTCGGTCCCTTCCGTGCCGGACGCACCGTCGCCATCGACGGCATCCCCGCGCAGCCGAACGTCTTTTTCATGGCCGCGACCAATGGCGGAGTCTGGAAGACCAACGACTTCGGCCACACCTGGAATCCGATCTTCGACGGCCAGCCGACCGGTTCCATCGGGTGCATCGCCGTCGCGCCCTCGGACCCTAACATCATCTATGTCGGCAGCGGGGAAGCGTTGCAGCGTCCCGATCTCTCCGTCGGCGACGGCATCTACAAATCTATTGACGGAGGCAAATCGTGGACCCATCTCGGCCTGCGCGACGGCCAGCAGATCGCCCGCATCCTGGTCGATCCCAAAGACCCCAACCGCGTCTTCGCCGCCGTGCTCGGGCATCCTTACGGACCCAATGAGGAGCGCGGCGTCTTTCTCTCCACCGACGGCGCCCGCACCTGGGCCAAGGTCTTGTACAAGGATCCCGACACCGGCGCGATGGACCTCGCCTTCGATCCCACCAACTCGCAGACCATCTACGCAGATTTATGGTCGGCGCGGCAGACGCCGTGGGAAGGCTCGTCCGTTGAGGGCACAACATCCGGCCTCTTCAAATCAACCGATGGTGGCAAGTCCTGGAACCCGCTTACCGAAGGCCTTCCCACCAACGAGCAGCGCCTCGGCCGCATCGGCTTTACCATTGCGCCTTCCGATCCGAAGCGCATGTACGCCGATGTCGACGCCGGCCCGCTCACCGGGGTCTATCGCTCCGACGACGCCGGCGACTCCTGGACGCGAACCAACTCCGAAGCGCGCGTCACCGGCCGCGGGCAGGATTTCGCGTGGATTCGCGTCGACCCCCGCAATCCCGACATCGTCTACACGGTCGACACGTCGATGTACAAGTCTGTCGACGGCGGCAAGACCTTCACCGCCTTCAAGGGCGCGCCCGGCGGCGACGACTACCACAGCATCTGGATCAACCCGCTGAACCCCGACATCATGCTGCTGGGTGTCGATCAGGGCGCGACCCTCACGGTCAACGGCGGCCAGACGTGGTCTAGCTGGTACAACCAGCCGACGGCGCAGTTCTATCATGTGGCTACCGACAATCAATATCCGTATTGGATCTACGGCGGCCAACAGGAGTCCGGCTCGGTCGGCATCCGCTCCCGCGGCGACAACGGCGCAATCAGCTTTCGCGACTGGCGCAGCGTGGGAGACGAAGAGTACGGCTATGTCGCGCCCGACCCCCTCCATCCCAACCTCATCTATGGCGGCAAAGCGACGGTCTTCGACGCCAACACCGGAGGCGTGCAGCAGGTCGGTCCGAATGTGGGTCGCGGGCGCGGCGGTGAAGGCCTGCGCAGCGTGCGCACCATGCCGCTGCTCTTCTCGACGGTAGACAGCAAGACGCTCTTCCTCGGCTCGCAGTTCGTGATGAAGACCACCGACGGCGGCCACTCCTGGCAAACCATCAGCCCCGATCTGGCGCGGCCCAGCTACGAGGTTCCCGCCAACTTCGGCAGCTTCGCCGCGCGCGATCCCGAACGCGGACGCCATAAAGGCGTCGTCTACGCCATCGCGCCGTCAAAACTGAACATGAACACCGTCTGGGCGGGCACCGATGACGGCCTCATCCACCTGACGCACGACGCCGGCGCCACCTGGACCAACATCACGCCGCCTGCGCTCAACGCCTGGGCCAAGGTCTCCCAGCTGGACGCCTCGAAGTTCGACGACCGCACTGTCTACGCCGCCATCAACAAGATCCATCTCGACGACCTTCACGCCTACGCCTTCCGCACCCATGATGACGGCAAGACCTGGAAGTCCATCGTGGACGGCCTGCCGGTCGGCGCGGTGGTCAATGCCATCCGCGAGGATCCCAGGACGCCGCACCTGCTGTACGCGGGCACCGAGATCGGCGTCTTCGTGAGCTTCAACGACGGCGATCATTGGCAGCCGCTGCAGTTGAATCTGCCCGTCACCAGCGTGCGCGACCTCGTCGTGCACGAAGACGACCTGGTCATCGCCACGCATGGCCGAAGCTTCTGGGTGCTGGACGATGTCACCCCGCTGCGCCAGCAGACCGCGCTGGGCAATGGCCGCAACGCCTACCTCTTCGCGCCGGCAAGTGCCGTTCGCGTGCGCCGCGATGCCAACACCGACACCCCGCTGCCACCCGAGGAACCCGTCGGCCAGAACCCGCCCGACGGCGCGCCTCTCGACTATTTCCTGCCCGCCGCGCCCAAACAGTCTCTGAAGCTGGAGATCCTGGACGCCGGCGGCAAACCAGTGGTGTCGATCGATGTCTCTGAGGATC
>CAXTMK010000013.1:23150-46813 GCA_964245315.1 uncultured Acidobacteriaceae bacterium
GCGTACCTATCTGTCGACTGACCGGCAGGAACCTGACGAGCCGCTCAACGTGCCGACCTACTGGGTGCGCGCGCCGAGGAATCTGGCCACAACGCCCGGAATGCATCGCTGGGTCTGGGATCTTCGCTCCGCGCCGCCTGCGTCGCTCACCCACGACTATCCCATCGCCGCCATCGTTCACGACACCCCGCGCGAGCCGCTCGGCGTCTTCGTCCTGCCCGGAACCTACACCGTGCGGCTCATCGTTGATGGCAAGGTCTCGACCCAGTCCATCGCTGTCACCATGGATCCACGCGCCTCCGCCAGCGCCGCCGCCCTTGCCAAAGCTCACGACCTGGCCACGCAGCTCCACGACGGCATGGACCTGACCATCGCGCTCACCGGCCAGATTCGCGCGCTCCACACCGATCTCGACGCGATCGCCGCGAAAATCAAGGACGCCGCCATCCTCGCTGCGATTCAGGCCATGCAGCAGCAGGCTTCGAACCTGGAGGGCGAGCGCGTCCGCGGTGTGCGCGGAGCGGCTCAGGCCCCGCAGCCGAGCACCGCCTTCCAGCCGCTCTCGCGCCTCAACAGCTCACTGGCCGGTGTCTACACCGTCATCAACAATGCCGACGCGGCTCCGACAACGCAGGGCGAAGCCGCGGCGCAGGAGGCGCTGCAGGCGCTGGCCGCAACGGTCGCCGCCTTCAACGCGCTTAAAAACGAGCAGCTGCCCGCTCTCAACCGGCAGCTGGAAGTGGAAAAACTGCCGGCCCTCAGTCTCCGCGCGCAGCTTATCGACAGTGTTCTGAATCCGTACGACGAAGGGGAAGAACCATAACCCGCAGAACCGGGGATTTAAACTCTGCGTGCAGGCGCTGCCAACGCCTTTCAGTTTCGCGGGCAGCTATCCTGCTCCACATCGCGTATAACGCCTGCGTGTTGTCTGCCGGCCTTGGAAACAGGGAAAAGTCAGGTCTATCTCTATTTAGCAGTAGATTTTGCCCGCCGGCTCGGGCATCCTTGTATACAGTGCTTTCATCACACACCAAAACCGAAATATAACGGGGTGCTATATCAAACCGCTTCTGCTTTCCTTCACACTGGCCATCATTACCTGCGGCGCATTCGCGCAGGACGCTTGTAAAAACACTCCGCCCGGGGCGACTCTACCCGACTCGTCAGGGTGCATTCCGCTCACCTATAAGCCGCTGGATGGCGGGCCCGAGAGGACCGTTTGGGCGCCCGCGATTTTTCAACCGAGCACCACTCCGATTGCGAAGCCCTCGCCTATGAAGATGCGCGTGCGGGAGCTTGAGATCGGAGCGGTTGGAACCTACGCCGATCCGGACTTCAACCCGCGTCGTAACGGCAATGTAGGTGGCTTCGCGGCGTTCAACACCAGGTGGTGGGGCGTCGAAGCAGATGGCTCCTTTACCGTTGCTTCTCCGACCGGGATCCATGAGACCACCGGGGCGATTGGGCCTCGCGTCAATTACACGACGAAGTATGTGACCGTCTATGGTAAGGCGCAGGTCGGGGGCGGCTCCTTTAGTGGTGATCCGGTCCACATCTACGGTGAAGATAAGAAGTACATCCTGGAGCAATATGGCGCGGGAGTTGACATCCGCGTGATGAAGCACCTCAAGATTCGTGCAGTCGATGCTTCTTATCAGGTATGGCCGACTTTTCCCCCGCATAACCTGACTCCCATTCTGGTCAGTAGCGGGCTTGCATACACCTTCTAACCGGTACAGCAATTCAAAAGCAGAACCCTGCTGGATGTGATCAGTAGGGTCCTGCTTTTTGCTTAATACTGCATCCGGGAAGAGTTCACGTTAGCTGCTTCGAAAGATCCTGAGGTTCATCAGCAGATCTTTCAATGGTGATCTGGCGGCCGCGCTGAATCGCGTGTAGCTGCCATTGAAGAGCATTCGGAAAAAGAGGGAAATCCTTGCGATCCCTCTGGTCTGAACCTCTTTGCGGTTGCGCAGGAAGGCAAGTTTCTGCTCCAGCGCCGGCAGCAGACGCGTTTGCAGCGCGGGATGCAGCCGCGCGGCGGCAATGGCCTGCTCGAAGCGCCGCACTTCGGAGTCGTAATGGCTGGCGCTATGTTTCTGTGCCAGTCCGAGATGCGTCTGGATTGTCCAGTCACCGGTGCCCACCTGCTGTCCGGCATGTTGACGGTAGTGGGTTACGGGATCTTTCAGTCGAGTGGAAGGGCCGACCGCGCTAAGGACGAGCCCTATCCACTCGTCGTGACTCCAAAGATCCGGCACGGGCAGGAACAAGGGTCGCAGGCTCGCCCGGATAGCCATCGTAGTGCCGTAGAGCACTCCCCAGCGCAGCAGGACCGGGAGCAGCCTGCTCCCCGTAAACAGGATTCTTCTGTCGGCTGCGGAGATCGGCAGGCTTGAATAGATGCTGCGGCCGAGATCCTTTCCATGCTGGTCGATCAGAGGACACTCGGAGAAGGCGAATGTAAGGAGAGGAGAATCGCAGAATGCCTGGGCGGTGTTCGCGACCCGATCAGGAAACCAGAGGTCGTCCTGGTCGGTAAGGATGATGATGTCGCCTTCGCATTCGGCGATGCACTTTGCGAAGTTCTGGGCCGGCCGCAGTGTCTCCGGGTTGCGGGAGATGCGGACAGGGAAGGGCACGTCGCGGGCGAACCCTTCAAGAAGACTCAGCGTGGCATCCGCGGAGCCGTCGTCGCAAACCACCATCTCATCGGGCAGCAGCGTCTGCCGGCAGATACTCTCCAGCAGCAGTGGCAAAAAGCCCTCGCCGTTGTAGGTACACAGTGCCACTGAGACCCGTGTGTGTCCCTCACTATGGTCTGCTGATAGTGCCATGATAAGCCGGACGAGCCAGCTGAATCCCCCGCTTCCGTTACTCTAGAGTATCAACCTCGCTCGTTGAGGAACCTGAATCCGGGCAAAGGCTGTCATGAACGAAACATCCGCCGCACCTGCTGAACCGGTGAACGGGACGAGTGTCGGGGGAATTCCGGATCCAGCGCCGCAACCCTCGGCCCGCCGCACCTACTCACGGAATGTCGTTTCGGTCGGCTTCAGTCTCTTCGTCTCGGCGGTTAGCGGCGTGCTTCTGCCGTCGTACCTGACCCATCATCTTGCGCCGCAACTGTACGGCGGCTGGATCCTGATTCTGCAGATTTCGAGCTATGTCGCGATTCTCGACTTCGGCATGCAGATGGTTATCGCCAAGTATGTGGCGCAACATGCCGCGGCCGGAGACTGGCTCGCTGTTAACAAATATGCCAGCGCAAGTACGGCAATCGCGGCGGTCAGCGGATCGGTCGGGCTGATTCTGGCCGTCGTACTGGCACTGCTGGTACCGGTCTTCTTCAAGGACATGCCGCCGGCGATTGCCCACGACGTAAGGGAGGGAGTGCTGCTGGTCGGTACATCGACCGCCTTCCTGCTCGGCTGCTCTTCGTTCATGGCGTTCTTTCGAGGCCTGCAGCGTTACAACATTCCAACTACCAGCGCGGTTGCGAACAAGCTGGCGTACGTTGCCGTGATGATCTTCCTGGTGGGGACGCATCGCAGCCTGCGCGCGATGGGCTGGAGCATGGCGGCGATCAATGTCGTCACCGGCGTAGGACAGGTCTGGGCATGGCGGCGCATGCTGCCGCACATCCAGGTGCGGCGCCGCCTGGTGGAGTGGCCGATCGCCCGGCAGATGCTGAAATACTGCGCGGTGCTCGGCATCTGGACCTCGGGGATGCTGATCATTATGGGGCTCGACCTGACCATCGTGGGGCATTACGATTTCGGCGCTACGGCCTTCTACGCGATCGCCGCGACGCCGATTACCTTCCTGATCCTGCTGATGCAGGCGGCGCTGAATCCCCTGATGCCGGCAGTGTCGGCTTTGAGCGTAAGCCGTTCCGCGGAGGCGATGGGCGCGCTGCTGGCCCGGAGTACGCGCTACATCACCCTGCTGCTGGAGGTTGCAGGGCTCCCGCTGCTGCTGTTCGGATTTGTCATTCTTTCCATCTGGGTAGGGCCGGAGTACGCGCGGCGCAGCCTGGCTCCGATGCGGCTGCTCATACTGGCGCAGATCGTGCGCAACCTGTGCGCGGCGTATGCGACGATGGTGATCGGGACCGGGCGGCAGAGGGATGCGACTCTTTCGACGCTCTGCGAAGCCGTGACCAACCTGCTTTTCAGCATCGTTCTCGGGAAGTTCTTCGGCGCGATCGGGGTAGCCGGTGGAACGCTTATCGGCGCGGTGGTCGGCGTGCTGGTGCATTTCTTCATCAGCATGCGCCACACCCAGGACAACTTCCGGATTTCGCCTACGGCCCTGTTCCGCGAAGGCATTCTCCGGCCCGCGGCGGTCGCGCTGCCGACACTGCTGTTGCTTCCGCTGTTCTGGAATGCCGCCGCGACCCCGCACACCGGAACGCTTGTGACGCTGTGGGCGTTATCTTCCGGCGTTCTCGCATGGAGATTGGGCCTGCGCTCCGAAGACCGGCTCAATTTGACAGCCGCGTTGTCGGCAAGGTTCAGGCATTCTGCGTAGGCGGCTAATCCCCTCATAACAGACAGGCGACACTATAGCGCAGGCACATCAGGCCCATGCGTTTATTGGGCAGCTTGAGCAACAGAGACAGTCCGGTCCGCAGGAACTCGGCGGCGAGACTAACCCGCGTCCTCTGGCGAAAGCGCCGCTGCAACAGGATGTCCGACTCCAACTTACCGCGCAGGCGCGTTGCCGAGAGCGTGCGCACATCGGCCACCGACAATTGGTGATCCAGCCGGCTCTCCATGACAAAGATGCGCTCGTTTCCCTGCTGCAGCATCAGGAAGACGGCGTAGTCGAGGTTGTCGAGCGGGAACTCGGGCGGAAAGCCACCGATTCCAAGCAAACGGCCGGTGCGAAGAATGGCTCCGGAGTTCCACGCCGCCAGACGAAGATCGCTGCGGCCGGATAATGGAACTCCGCCAGGCTGGAGCGGGTGAGGGCTCCGTTCTTCGCCATTCACGATAAGACGCGGCGTGAAGGCGCACACGGCGAGGTGTCGTTCGGAAACCAGGCGCAGCGCCTCGTCGAGATATTCGCGAGTGATCCGGGTGTCCTGATCGAGCAGCATCAACCACGGTATGGATTCGTCCTTTGCGCAGCGGAGCGCATACGTGTAGGCGGCGAACAGGCGTCCGTTCAGGGGATCGTGGAAGTAGCGCGCCTTCATGCCCGGCGGCATCAGGTTGGCCTGAGAGTGGGGGCTGTTGTCGTACACGATGAGCTGAAGCAGATCTTCGCGCCCCCGCATGCCGGCCGACAAAGTCTGTAGTGCTATCGACTCCTCAGGTGTTTGCTTATACAAGACCAGGACTGCGGCAAGCTGCGCCATGATTAAGCCCCCTGCCGCAGAATACGCGACCGTCCACTTACCGGCCGAGGTACGAGTCATTGCGCATAAAAACCAAATCGGCGGAATTCGGATTACTAAAGATACGACCCTCAGCCAATTCGCCGCCTTACAATAAGATGCATCGAATGAGAGCCAAAGAAGGACGGGCCAGGGAGTGAAACAATTGAAGCTGAGCATTCTTGGAACCCGCGGCATTCCGGCTCGGCACGGGGGCTTCGAAACCTTCACCGAATCGTTTGCGCAGTACATGACGGAGCGCGGCCACGAGGTCACCGTCTACTGCCAGACGACGGAGAAGGGGAAGATACGGCAAGACTGCTGGCGCAAGGTGCATCGCGTCTTCCTCTACGGGCCGGAGGGACCTGCGGGAACAATCCTGTTCGACTTCAAATCGGTGCTGCACGCGGCACGGCAGGAGGGGCTGGTGTTGACTTTGGGCTACAACACCGCAATTTTCAGCCTGATTTACATTCTTTGCCGTCGGCCTTCGTTGATGAATATGGATGGGCTGGAGTGGATGCGGCAGAAGTGGACCACTCCGCAGCGGCTCTGGCTTCGGCTGAACGAGTTCCTGGGTGCGCACCTTTCCACTCACCTGATCGCCGATCACCCGGAGATCGGAAAGCACCTCGAACACCTGGTGCGACGGGATAAGATCACGGTGATCCCCTATGGTGCCGATGTGCTGCCCCCGGCCGACCCTGGCCTGCTGAAAAGCTTTAATTGCGAGCCCTATCGATTCGCTCTTTGCATCGCAAGGCCGGAGCCGGAGAACTCCGTCCTCGACATCGTCGCAGCGTTCTCCAGGCGGCGTCACGGATACCCGTTGATCGTACTGGGCCGGTTCAATCCCGAGCATATTCCGTACCATCGCCAGGTGCTTCAGGCTGCCAGCGATGAGGTCATCTTTCCGGGAGCGATTTACGCGAAGGATGTGGTCCTGGCCCTGCGCCAGTATGCATGCTTCCATATTCATGGACATCGCGTAGGCGGCACCAATCCGTCGCTGGTCGAAGCGCTGGCAGCCGGGAGCGCCATTGTTGCGCATCGGAACCGTTTCAATCGATGGGTTGCGAACGGCGGAGCCAGGTACTTCGACACGGAAGATGAGTTGGACAAGATCTTGTTGGAACTGGAACAGCATCCCGAGAGACTGGAAGATATGAGGGCAGCCTCCCGGACCACTCACGACAAACGCTTTCAAACCGACACCGTCAACCAGGCTTATGAAGCCCTGCTCACGCGCTATGCGTTACCTCTCCGTGGGAAAGATACTATCGGCGCTTACGATTGCCTCGAAGGCGCAAACCGGCGTGCCCGCTGGTGAAGCTCTCGGTCCTGCTGGTCTCCTACAATTCCCGGCGTTATCTGGAAGACTGTCTGGCCGCTCTGCAGCGCCACATCAGCATCCCCTTCGAGGTGGTGCTGGTCGACAATGCCTCGTCGGATGGAAGCGCGGAGTATGTACGCGAGCGCCATCCCTGGGTCAGGTTGATCGAAAGCGACGAAAATCTGGGGTTTACCGGTGGCAACAATCTCGCGGCGAGCAATGCCCGAGGCGAATTCCTCCTGCTGCTCAACTGCGATACGGTCCTGCTGACGGATGTGAGCGCCGGCATCCAAATCATCGAATCCGACCCGCGAGTCGGCGTGGTCGGCGCGCGCATGTACGGCAGGCACGGTGAACCACGCGCGAATACAGGCCATTTCCCAGCGCCCTGGAGGCTCTGGAAGTTTACTTGGCAATGGAGCGAGCCAATGTCGCGCCCCTACGGCCCGCCCGAGCTCTCGGCCTTCCGGCAGGACTGGGTGGAGGGTTCCTGCCTGCTGACCACGCGCAAAAACTGGCAGGAAGTGGACGGAATGGACGAGAGCGGCTTCCTGTATGCGGAGGATGTGGAGTTCTGCTGCCATACCTTGCAGGTCGGCCGACTCACCGTGCTTTGTACCATGATGATGTACCTGCACTTTGGCGGCTACACCGTCGACAGAATGGCCTATCTTTATGCGGGTTATCGGCGATTCCATGCGTCCTGCTCGGATGCGGCCACGCAGCGCCGCGCTGATTGGGTCCTGCGCCTCGGTTTGCTGCCGCGGCTGGCGGTCTTCGGCTGTCTGGCCGCGCTGACCCGGCGACAGGAGTACCGTTCCAAGTACGATCGCTTCCGCGAGGTGTGGCGTCGCTGGGCCGAGTTGGCCCCGCGCCCGAGTACCCGAAAATCCACCAGGCAGACAGTCAGCGGCAAGAGATGAGAACATAGAGGGAGGGATTGCTCGCCGGCCTTCTGGGTCCTGTTTCCCGTTGAAGGGGTAAGTACGTTTATATGAAGAACGATTCAAGGCGCCGGCCTGAGGAGATTGCAGGCCCAAAGGGTGCCTATGGCGACGAGGGTGCGGCAGGCGGCGACCACGACATAAGCCTGATCTCCATCTGGCATACGATTCTGCGCAGGCGCGGGATTGTATCTGCGATTTTGGCTCTCGCTTTGATTCTAGGTATCTTACTGGCGCTCCAACCGAGAAAATACACGGCCTCGGGCAGCCTGCAGATCCGGACCGGCTCCGCCGACATGTACAAAGTTCAGGTGAGTCAACTGGCAGGCGGCGCCGATGGCGACGACCGGATCGAATCTGAAATCGCAATCCTGCAAAGCAAGGCGCTCTACACCAAGGTCGCCGAAGACCTGCACCTCGCGGCCAACCCGGCAGTCGTCGGGAAGAGCGCGAACAGCCAGGCATCCATGCAGGATCCTTACGTCCAGGCCCGGGTCATCACCGCCATGCGCAGGATGATTGTGGTGCAGCGCACCCCGAAGACGCAGATCATCACCATCGATTGCCAGAGCACATCGCCGCTGTTGGCGTCGGAGATCGTGAACACGCTGATGAACGAGTACATCGAGCGTATCTTCACGACGCGTTTCGGCTCTACCCAGCGCGCGGCTAAGTTTCTCGCTCAGCAGTTGGAGGATCTGAAGAACCAGGTGCTCGACGATCAGCGGCAGTTGGTGGATCTGCAAGGCAAATTAGGCGGTATCGGCTTCGACGACACCCACAACCTGGTTACGGCGCAGCTTGAGGATCTCGCGCGCGCCAACCAGCAGGCCAATATCGAGCGCATCACGGCCGAAGCGCGTTACCGCATCCTGCAGGACGAAAATCCCGACCTGGTCGATGGCGGGCCGGCCATGTTAAGCTCCAACAACTCGGCGACGGGCGGAACCCTGCTCCAGACCCTGCGCAGCAGCCGCGCGCAGGTCGCGACGCAGTATGCCAATGTGGCCGAGCAGTTCGGGCCGAACTACCCGGAAACTCGGCGGCTGAAGGCGCAGCTTGCGGAGGCTACGGCCGAGGTGAAGGCGGAAGAGCAGCGCGTCCTGGAGCAGGCGAAGGTCTCGTTCGAGGCGGCGGCGCGCAATCAGCGCATGACCAACGAGGCGCTGAACCAGCAGCGCGACCAGGCCTTTCAGAAGCGCAACGATATGGTGAGCTACCAGATCCTGCTGCACGATTACCAGTCCAGCCGTACGCTTTACGAGGAGTTGATGCAGCGTCTGCGCGAGGCGGGGGTTACGTCCGGCCTGGAGTCGAGCGAGGTCGAGCTGATCGACCTGGCTACGCTGCCGGTTACGCCCACCGGCTACGGCCCTGCCGGATTTCTGGCCATCAGCCTGGCGATCGGCATCGCATTCGCCTTTGTCGCGGCGATGCTGCTGCAGAGCCTCGATACCTCGGTGCATAGCGCGGACGAACTGGAGGCTTACCTGCGGCTCCCACTGCTCGCCGTGCTTCCTAATTTCGCTCCGTTCGCCGCGACGCCTCAGCCCCCGGGTACGCGGGCAGCAGCCAGTTCTCTAAAATCGGTGTTGGAAGTTTTGCGCGCCCCGCAGTCGCACTTTTCCGAGGGGATTCGCCTGCTGCGGACGAGCCTGATGCTCTCCCGCGCCGATGCCCGGCCGAAGAAGATGTTATTCACCAGCTCCGTCTCCGGAGAAGGCAAGTCCACGGTTTCGAGCAACGAAGCCTGCATGCTGGCGCAGAATGGCGCACGCGTGCTGTTGATCGACGCCGACCTGCGCCGCCCCAGCCAGCACATGCGTTTCGGCGTCTCCAACGGGACTGGTCTGAGCACAGTTCTAACCGGTGCCGGCGACTTGGAGCAGCTGGTCAACACATTTGCCGATGTGCCGTCGCTGCACCTGCTGACGAGCGGGCCGCTGCCTCCTTCGCCCGGCGATCTGCTGAGCTCGAAGGCCATGCAGCGCCTGTTGGAACTCGCCTCGGAGCGCTACGACTTCATCCTGATCGATACGCCTCCAAGCCTGGTGATTACCGATTCGGCGCTGCTTGCGGAGAGCGTCGATACGGTCATCCTGGTGGTCCGTTCGGGCGTCGCCAACAAGAAGATGGTAAGTCGCACCATGCGCACGCTCGACCGCCTGAATGCCAGCATCGCCGGCTTCGTCTTCAACGGTGTCGACAAGAGTTCCGCTGATTATTATGAATACAAGCAATATGACGCCGCGTACTCAAGGGAAAAGACCAGCGATGGGAAATAAGCTGAATATGCGACAGCTATCGCGCAGCCTTTTTCTGCTGGGAGTCGTTGTCTCCTGCGGGGTCGGCGCGTCGCGAGCGCAATACCTCGGCGGTTCGCCGCAGCGACCGTTGAGCTCGGTCCCCGCGGCTAACACCAACGCCGAGACCGTTCAGGCGCTGCTGCATGCTCACAAGCCCGTTTTGGTGCTGGGCACGGGTGACTCGCTCAGCGTGCAGGTCTTCGAGATCGAGCGCTTCGACTACAAGACGCGGATCGCGTCCGACGGCACCATCTCGCTTCCGCTGATCGATTCTGTCCTGCTCGTCGGGAAGACGGTCGAACAGGCTGAGGCCGCGATCGTCGAGCGTCTGGAGACGTTGGGCATGGTCAAGAATCCGCATGTCCATGTCACCGCGGCCGATCAGCCTTCCGAGTTCTTCACGGTGGCCGGCGAGGTGAACAAGCCCGGAACATTTCCGGCGTACGGTTCGAGAACCCTGTTGGCGGCAATTGCCCAGGGGGGCGGTTTACACCCGGAGGCAAGCCGCAACATCACCCTGCTGCGTGCCGGCGAGCCGCATGGCTATGTGCTCGATCTGGGCAACGACCCATCGACGTCGGCGGTCGGCGCTATTCCAATCTACTCGGGCGACACTATCATCGTGGGTTCGGTTGGCGTCGTATACGTGGTCGGAGCCGTGAGGCTGGGTGGCGTCTACAAGCTGAAGACCTCCAGCCCCACCACGGTTGAGGAGGCCGTCACCGAAGCCGGCGGTCCGGGATTCGAGGCAGACTGGAACCTGACCCAGATCGTGCGCATGGTCGACGGCAAACGCATCCAAATTCACATCGACCTGAAAAAGATCATGCATGGCCAGGTTGAAGATCCGGTGTTGCAGGCCGATGACATCGTCTTCGTCCCCAGCAATGCCTTGCGCGCGGCGATTAAAGGCGGCGGCGCCAACGTGGCCGTCGGACTGGCGACCGCGGCCATCCTGCGCTAGGCTCTGACCTCATGACCAGGCCCACCGCATATGTCCATCTGGCCTACGGTATCGATGCGGCGAAGTATCGTGAACGCTACCGCGCCGGGCAGGTTCCGGACGAGACTCCCTATGGGTTTCACCACGCCGACTCGATGGGGTGGCAGGTTGTGTTTTCGACTGACCACGCGGAATCCGCCGCGCTGCGCAGCCTCAGGAAGATACTCATCCGGTTGGTGGGTTTCGACCTGGTGCATGCGTTCAGGAACCGCGCGCACATCCGCAGCGCCGATATTGTGTGGACGATGGAAGAGATCGAATATCTGGCGGTATGTGCTCTGCCGTATCTCTCGCCCATGCCACGCCCGCGGCTGATCGCGCAGACGATCTGGATGTTCAACCGCTGGGAACGGTGCTCCACGCTCCGGCGTTGGATGCTGCGCCGCCTCTTCGCGCGAGCCGATCTGCTGACCTTTCATTCCAGAGAGTACCTCGATCTGCTGGCGCGGCTGGCTCCCGGAGTGACACCGCACCTGTTGCCCTTCGGCATCTCGCTCGATTCGTTTCCGTGGACTGAACCCGCACCGCCTCGGGAGCGTTCGCAAGCCCTGCGCGTGCTCTCGATGGGCAACGATCCCACACGCGACTGGCCGACCCTGCTCGCCGCTTTCGGCAACCAGGCCGAGTTTGAGGTGAAGGTCGTCTCGGGCCAGTTGAGCGATGCCGCCATCGCGGCCTACCGCAACGTTGTCTGTCCGCGCAATCCAACAATGGAGGAGTTTCGCGACCTCTATCGCTGGGCGGATGTAGTCGTCGTCCCCATGGTGAGGAATCTCTACTCGGGAATTACGGTCGCGCTCGAAGCCGCCAGCATGGGAGTTCCCGTCGTGGCCAGCCACACCGGCGGCATCCCTACTTACTTCGAAGCGGATGAGGTCCTCTTTGTCGAGCCGCAGAATCCCGGCGTACTGCGTCAGGCAGTGCTTGCTTTCTCTCCTGAGCAGCGCCAGGCTCAGGTTCTGCGCGCGCAGACCCGGTTCCGCGCTGAGGATTACTCCAGCCGCGGGATGGCGCGGCGCTACGTCGATCTTTCCAACGATCTTCTCAAGACCAGGCCGGTCGCGTGATGAATCCAGCGACGCGTCCACGCATCGGGGTCGACCTGCATACGCTGGAGGGTTTGCACCAGGGTTCGCGGACCCACTGCCTTGAGCTTTTTGCGAGAGTGATCCCGCTGCTTCCGTGGATGGATTTCTTTCTCTTCGTGGACACCTCCCGGTGGGCGCCCGATCTGCGCGAGCGCTTCGCTTTTGCCAACGCGCAGGTTGTCGACATGCCCCACGGCAATCCCGTGCAGCGGCTTCTGCACCAACTGCCAGGGCTGGTCAGGAAGCATCGGCTCGACCTGCTGCACACTCAGTACATTTGTCCGCCCGTCAGTTCCGCCGCCAATGCCGTCACCATCCACGACATCCTGTTCGAGCCCTACCCGCAGTATTTCGCTACGCTGCTCCGCCTGCGCTCGAAGCTGCTGTTTCGGCGCTCGGCGCGAGCGGCGGACCTGCTGTTTACGGTCAGCGACTACTCTCGCCGCGAGCTGGCGCAGCGCTATGGTGTTGCGCTAGACAGGATCACGACCATCGCCAACGGAGTGGATGCGCAACGCTTTCATCCCGGCATGGAGGGCCGCGACGAGGTTCAGCGGCTCGGCCTGCAGCCGGGCGAGTACATCCTGAGCGTCGGCCGGCTTGAGCCCCGCAAGAATCATCTCGGACTATTGCAGGCTTACGCAACGCTGGCCGAGCCTCGGCCCCGGCTGGTCATCGTCGGGCAAAGAGACTTCGGCTTCAGCGGCTTTCTCGATGCCCGCACGGCGCTCCACCTTGAACAGCAGGTATTGGTGCTGGAAGACGTGGACGACACGCTGCTGCCGCATCTGTACCGGCACGCAAAGCTGTTTGCCTATCCCACCTTCGCCGAGGGATTCGGCATGCCGGTGCTGGAGGCGATGAGCTCCGGGACTCCCGTCATCACCTCGAACACGACCTCGCTGCCGGAGATCAGCGGAGACGCGGCGATGCTCGTCGACCCGCACCGGCCGGAGCAAATCGCCGCCGCAATGCAGGCTGTTCTGGCGGACCCGCGAGTCGCGGCGGAGATGCGTCGCGTGGGCATCGAACAGGCAAGCCGCTTCGGCTGGGACGGACCCGCGCGGTTGCTTGCCGACCGATACCGGGACTTCTTCGCCAACCGATAGGCCTTATCCGAAGAAGCCGAGGTCGGTCGTGGCAAAGTTCGGAAGTACGGGCAGGATCGCCGCCAGCGACGACGCGGGAACCCCGAACCAGGTGGCCAGGGTGGCGGCATACTGGGCTGCGCCGGTGGTCGGCACCCAGCGCCCGGCGCCATCCATGTCGTCGGGGCCGTTGAGGGCCAACGTCGGAAACGTGCCATAGAGCTTGCCTCCGCTCACCGCGCCGCCGGTGATCATCTGGTGCCCACCCCACGCATGATCGGTGCCTCCGGTGCCGGTCGGCTCGAAGGTACGGGAAAACTCCGAGACCGTGAAGCTGGTCACCTGCGACGAGGTTCCGATCTGACTCATGTAGGCATGAAAAGCGGATAAGGCGTTGCTCAGCGAGGCCAGTTGTACCGCCTGCAAGGCCAGCTGGTTGCTATGCGTATCGAAACCGCCCAGGCTCACGAAGAAGATCTGCCGCGTGGCCCCGAAGCTTCCGCGCAGAGCGATCATCTGGGCTACCTGGCCGAGTTGCTGGGAGAACGCGTCACCACGCAAGGCATCTGGCATTACCGGAGCATCCTTCAATGCGCTGGCGAGGGTCGCCGCATACTGCAGCGCAGTGCTTTCGATCGTCCGATCTGCCTGCACCACCACCAGCCCGCTGCTCAGCTGCATCATCTGCCGGGTTCCCGCCGCGCGAGCCGCGCAGGAGTCCGGGCCGTCAGTACAGGCCGGAAGCGGCGAAACATAAGGCGCCATCACGAACGGCGACGTAGCCTGACCTGAGGTGAAGACCGATGAGCCGGCCACCGAAACGACCATCGGGATATCTCCGGAGGAAGCCTGCATCACGTCGGCGATCCGGCCTCCCCAGCCGGATGGCAGCGACGCATCGGTAAACGCGTTCTGCCAGATGGCGGACTGATCGGCGTGAGAGAACAACGCGTCCGGCGTCTGCACGGAACCTGCACGGTATTGGGCCGCAGTCAGCGGCTTCACCAGTGTGCCCACATTGGCCAAAACCGCCATCTGTTTGCTCGCGAACAGGTTTGTCAGGCCCGGCATCGCGCCATGCAGACCATACCCGGTGCCGGCGAGCGACACCAGCGACGATGGGTCGAGCGCAAGCGCCCCGCGGATGCCCGCGTAAGCGGCGTACCCGGCCGAGGTCAGCGGAACGATCATGTTGTTCGAATCGTTGCCGCCGCCCAGGTAGACGCACACCAGCGCGCGATAGTCGTTGGCGCTGCTGTTCTCGGCCAGCGCAGCCATGCTGGCGAAGGGCGCCAGGCCCGCAAGATGGCCTCCTGCCGCGAGGGCTGCCAATTTACCGAAGCTTCGTCTGCTGATTTGCATGTCTTCCTCCGACCGTGGCGGTCGAAGCCTTCATCGGCGGAACGCGCCAGCACCGTGAGCATCGCGCACCAACCTGTTCGGAAATGAGACACAGGCTCCAGGGAGTCGCAATGTGACGATAGTGCCTGCATGACGGACCGTATTACTCTGCCGAAATTCGGGTTACTTCTTCTCGCTGCGTTCTCGATGGGCTGCGCGACCACCACAGCGATCAAGCCCGCGGCAATTGTTCCCGTAGTCGTGCCGGCCGTTGCCCTTACCATGGCGGCTAATTCAGCGCCGGCCGGGGCGACGGTTGGCATCGCATACAGCGCAACATTCATGGCCGGCGGAGGAACTCCTCCTTATCTCTGGTCTACTTCGGCCGGTGCTATTCCCGCCGGGCTTTCGGTGAAGCCGGCGGACGGCACCCTGAGCGGAACTCCGACCACGACAGGCTCCTTTGCCTTCCAGGTTGTGGTGACGGACTCTTCCACGCCCGCTGCAAGCGCCTCCCAAAGCATCACCCTGCAGATCGTGCCGGCGCCGGTGACTGCGCGCGCGGCGGCCCGGCTGCTCGAGCAAAGCTCCTTCGGACCCACCGCCGCCGGTATCCAGCATGTGCAGGCGGTCGGCATGCAGGCCTACCTGCAGGAGCAGTTCGACACGGCTGCGACCTATCTGCCTTCCCTCGGACCAGGCCTGGACAGCGATCCCGCGCCCAATATCATCTGCCAGTCCTACTCAGCCTGCGGCGGAGCCAACTGGTGGAGCACGGCGCTCTTTGCACCCGACCAGTTACGCCAGCGGGTCGCCTTCGCGTTGAGCGAGATCTTCGTCGTCTCCGACCACGGAGTCGACGCGCGCGGGCTGCCGCTCTACTACAACACCCTGCTCAGGAATGCCTTCGCCGGCTACGGTAATCTGATGGCGGACATCACGCTCAATCCAGCGATGGGCGTGTACCTTTCGTTCATCTACAACACCAGCACACCCACCACGGAGGCGAACGAGAACTACGCCCGGGAACTGATGCAGCTCTTCAGCCTGGGTTTGGTTCGTCTGAACAACGACGGCACGCAGGCACTCGACAGCAACGGAATGACGATCCCCGTCTATACACAGGACCAGGTAAGAGCCTTCGCCAGGGCCTACACCGGCTGGGGCTGGGCGCTTGCCGACGGTTCGGCCAGCGGAGGCTACAATCCCACGGTCAACTACTCCTTTCCGCTGGTCCCGGTTGAGGCCATGCACGATATGACCGCGAAAACGCTGCTCGGCGGGCAGACTCTGCCGGCCGGCCAGACGGTCCAACAGGATCTTGCGGGTGCGCTCGCCAACATCTTCCAGGACAGCAATCTGGCTCCGTATGTAGTGACGAAGCTGATTCAGAACCTGGTCACCGCAACACCAGGCCCCGCATACACGCAGCGCATGGTGGCAGTCTTCAACAACGATGGCACGGGCGTACGGGGCAATCTGCGGGCGGTCGTGCAGGCCATCCTGCTCGATGCGGAGGCGCGCCAGGGAGACACATCGCCTCAGTCTGGCGAAGGCCACCTGAAGCAGCCGATCCTATGGCAGTCCGGCGCGTTGCGCGGTCTGGGAGCAAGCCCTTCCACACTCCAGGCTTACACGGCTCTCGATGCGTTGAGCAATGGCCTGAACCAGCGCATCATGGACGCGCCGAGCGTCTTTGGATACTACTCGCCGCTCTCGGTGCTTCCTCAGACCACGACCACATCTCCCGAGTTCGGCCTCGATACGACCGCGCTGGCAGGCGCGCGCCTGAACGTCGCCGATCAGTTGATCAACCTCGGCGCAAACGGCTTCCTGATCAATCTGACCCCGTCGGGCGCCTTGTTCGCGAGCATGCAACAGGATCCCGGCGCCTGCCTGGACACGCTGAACACGGTCCTGCTGCACGGCTCCATGCCTGCGGCTGTGCGCGGCATTATTCTGCAACAAATAATCAGCCTGTCCGACACCGCCGAGAGGCTGCGGCTGGCGGTCTACCTCGTCATCACCTCCAACGAGTTTGGCAGCTTCGACTAAACACGGATCGCTGCACCGGAACCAATGGCGTTTGGTTTGCGTAACAGACCAGTAGCGAGGGTCGGCAACGATGAAAATGTGCATGTGGGCTGTCTGCGTGATGGCGATTGGTTTGAGGGCAACGCTGGGCCAGACGCCGGGCCAAATGGCGAAGGCAGCGCATCCATCGTTCGACGTGGTGACGATCAAGCTCAGCGATCCGGCTTCGCATCGGCAGGGAATCGGTTACCACGGCCATCAGGTAGACGCGACCGGACAGACCCTGCTCAGCCTCATGATGTTCGCGTACGGGCTGCACAGCAACCAGATCGTCGATGCGCCGGAGTGGGCCAGGAGCGAGAAGTACGATATCGCCGGCGTGGCCGACGTTCCGGGAGAACCCGGCCTCAAGCAGATGCAGGAGATGTATCAAAAGCTCTTCGCCGAGCGGTTCAGCCTGAAGGTGCGCCGCGAGCAAAGAGACATGTCGTACTACGCCCTGATGGTGGTGAAGAGCGGAGCAAAGATTGCGAAGGCGAAGGACGGAGACGACGCTTCTCCGGACCAGTCGGGCGAGGGGCACGGCTATATGGAGATGCGTTATACCGCAAACCTGATGTCGGATTTCGTGGTGGGGATCAACTACTTTACCGGCCGGCCAGTCGTGAATGAGACGGGACTGGCCGGGAGATATGACTTCACCTTGAAGTGGCTGCCGGACGGAGCCGCGGAGGCGGAGGGTGGACAGGTTCCCGGCCTGTTTACGGCTATGCAGGATCAGCTTGGATTGAAGCTTGAGCCGAAGAAAGGTTTGGTGGATGTTCTGGCGGTGGAAAAGGTGGAACGGCCTTCGGCAAACTAGCAGACGCTACTGGAGAAATGGGTTCCGCTCGCGCTCGCGACCGATTGTGGTCGACGCACCGTGCCCCGCAACCACCACAGTTGCATCCGGCAGTGTCAAGAGGCGCTCGTGAATAGATCGGATCAGCATATCTGTGTCGCCGCCGGGCAAATCGGTGCGGCCGACGCTCCCGGCGAACAGCGTGTCGCCCGCCAGCAGCAATGTCGCCTGCGGAACATACAGGCAGACGCTGCCCTGGGTGTGTCCCGGCGTATGCAGAATCTGGCCCTGGACGCCGTCGATCCTGACTGCCTGGCCGTCGGTCAGGTCGGCGTCGGGAGGCGCGGTCTTTGGCGTCTCGACTCCCAGCCACCCGGCCTGCACGTCCATCATCGCTACCAGCGGAAGGTCGTTCTGGTTATAAAGAACCGGTGCGCCGGTAATCTCCTTCAGCCGCAACGCTCCGCCGATGTGGTCGATGTGCGCGTGCGTGACAAGGATTTGCTTGACGTTGAGCGAATGACGCGCCAGCGCCGCGAGGATGCGCGGAATATCTTCGCCGGGATCGACGACGATGGCCTCGTGCGAGGTCTCATCGCCCAGAATGGTGCAGTTGCACTGCAAAGGCCCGACCGGGAAGGTCTCCCGAATCATTACTTCTTCGCCGGCGTGGTCTGGGTCGGGCTGTCGGAGACGACCGAGTGGTCGCTGCCGCCGGTGCGCGAGAGCACGATCGTCAGGCTGATCGCCGTAATCATGAACAGCACCGCGCCGTAGCTGGTCAGCTTGGTCAGCAGGTTGGCGGCTCCCCGCGGGCCGAAGGCAGTCTGCGAACCCTGGCCGCCGAAGGCGCCGGCGAGATCGGCCGACTTGCCGGTCTGCAGCAGGACGACGCCGATGAGGAACAGGCAGGTGATGACGTGGACGACGACAAGCAGATAGAGGAGGTAGGTCATGACGGAGTGCGATTGCCTTTTTGCAAGCGAAATTGCGGCAGAAAACGCCTGGTTCGAGTGTATCACCGACGAAAACCGCATGCAGCAGAATGTATATTCGTCTGGTGCCGAAGAATCACGCTGGAGTCCCGATGAACGTGTGGAAATGCCTTGTCCTTGCCCTTTGCTTATCCCCGCTCGCCGCGGTCTCACAGACCGCACAGCTTTCGATCGACCCCGCGAAGATCGTGCACCCGGTCAGTCCCATGCTCTACGGTCTGATGACCGAGGAGATCAACCACTCCTACGACGGTGGCCTCTACGCCGAGTTGCTGAGCAACCACACCTTTCGCGGCAACTGGGCGGGTGTCGAAGGCTGGGGAATCATCCGCAATGGCAACGCCAAAGCCGCCGCCAGCGTGGACAAAGCCAACGGCCCCAGCGCCGCGCTTCCGACCAGCCTGAAGCTGGTGGTGACCGACGCCTCGGCCGGCAACGAGGCCGGCATCAGCAACGTCGGCTACTGGGGAATCCCGGTGAAGCCTCAGACCACGTACAAACTATCGCTCTACGCGAAGTCCGACGGCCAGCCTGGTCCCTTGCGCGCCCGCCTGGTCAGCGACGGCACCGGCCACACGCTCGCCGAGACCACCCTCGCGGTGCACGACGGCGCATGGTCGCGCTACGAAGCGACGCTCAATTCGACCTCGGTGTCGGCGTCTGCAAAAAACCACCTGGAACTGACCGTGGCGCATCCCGGCACCCTGTGGATCCAGCTTCCGTCGCTGATGCCCCCGACCTACAACGATCGTGCCAACGGCAATCGCATCGACCTGATGGAGAAGATGGCGGCGATGCATCCGCGCTTCGTTCGTCTGCCCGGCGGCAATTACCTCGAAGGCGACACCCTGAAGGATTGGTATGACTGGCAGAAGACCATCGGCCCGCTGGTGGATCGTCCCGGCCACCAGGCGCCGTGGAGCTACTGGTCGACCGACGGCCTCGGCCTGCTCGAGTTCCTGGAGTGGACCGAAGACCTGAAGGTCGAGCCGGTGCTCGCCGTCTACGCCGGTTACGCGCTGAAGCATGATTACATCAAGCCCGGCAACGATCTGCAGCCCTACGTGCAGGCCGCGCTCGACGAGGTCGAATACGCGACCGGCGATGCCTCCACAAAATGGGGTGCCGAGCGCGCTAAGGACGGCCATCCCGCGCCGTTTCCGCTGCACTACATCGAGATCGGCAACGAGGACTGGTTCGACAAGTCCGGCAGCTACGACGGGCGTTTCGCGCAGTTCGCCAGGGCGCTGCGGCAAAAGTATCCGCAGTACAAGCTGATCGCGACGACCCAGGTGAAGGGCGACGTGCAGCCGGATGTGCTCGACGACCATTACTATCTCTCGCCCGCCGACATGTTCGACAAGGTGCATTTCTACGACGATAAGCCCCGGGACGGCGCCAAAATCTTTGTCGGCGAGTGGGCGACGCGCTCGGGCTCGCCTACGCCCAACTTCGGCGACGCGCTGGGCGACGCCGCCTGGATGACCAGCCTCGAACGGAACAGCGACCTGATCGTCATGGCCAGCTACGCGCCGCTTCTGGTGAACGTGAACCCCGGCGCGATGCAATGGGCGACTGACCTGATCGGCTTCGACGCGCTCACCAGCTACGGCTCGCCAAGCTGGTATGCGCAGTGCCTGTTCGCCGCGCATCTCGGCGACCAGCTGGTGCAGAGCTCTATCTCGAATGCGAATCCGCGCTTCTTCTCTTCGGCGACAGTCTCATCCGCCGATCACATGCTGCACCTGAAGCTGGTGAACGCGTCCGACCACCCGCAGCCGCTGGCGATCGATCTCAAAGGCGCGAAGGCCGGTGCAGGGAAGATGTATTCGCTGCACGGCGCCAGCTTCCAGGCGACGAACTCGATGGCCGCTCCGGAGTTCATCAAGACGGTGGAGTCGGCTGTGAAGCTGGGCGCGCAACACACCGTTCCGGCCTACACCATCGAAGTGCTCGACATCCCACTCGAATAGGTGGGTATATCAGACAGCCTTGCGCTGGAAGGTCGTCTTCTTCGTATTCGCGAAGGAGTCCTTCGCCTTGAACGAGGCGACCGACGCCCCCGGCCCGGGCTTGGCTCCGCTCTTCACGTTGGCCGCCTTTTCGCGCGCCGCCTGCAGCTTCTGGGCCTTGCGTCCAAGGCCGCCGATCTTTACCGCACCTGCTTTGGGAATGAATTCTTCGCTCATATACAAATCCTCTCACGCGCGGCGCTCGCTGCCCACCGCACGGACGTTACACAAATGGTAACAGCGACTAAAGCGCCGGCTTGTCCCACTCCTTGAACACATACTCATCCAGGTCCTTGCGCACGCGCGGCACTTGCTCCATCGTCTGGAAGTTCGCCGGCAGCGCATCGAGCTCGCCCAGATAGCCCATCGCCCACACCGCACCCGGCTCGAAATCGTCCGGGATGCCGAAGTTCGCGCGTGCCTTGTCCTTATCGAACCCCGCCATGCCGTGCGTGTGGATACCCAGCGCCACCGCCTGCAGCGCCATATTGGCCGAAGCCGCGCCGACATCGTGCAGCGCCCACGCATTCGCCGCGCCGTTCTTCGTAAACGTCTTCTTGCCCACCGAGAGCACCAGCACCGCCGCCGCATGCGCCCAGAGCTGGTTGAACTCCACGAGCACGTCGAGAATCTTCGCAAACGTTTCATCGCCCTTATGCCCGACCAGGAAACGCCACGGCTGCTCGTTCGAGCTCGACGCCGCCCATCCCGCCGCGGTAAAGATCTTCGTCAGATCCGCAGTGTTGACGGGCCTATCCGCGAACGTGCGCGGACTCCAGCGGTTCAGAATCAGCTCTTCCACGCCGCTTTCTACCGGCCCATGCTTCAACGCTTCCAGATTGATCGCCATCCGTGCTCCTCCAGCCTTTGCTCTTGAGTCTAATGCAACCCGTCGGCAAGCCGCTTCTCCAGAACATCGAGCAGCGGTATCTGCTCTGCCCGAAGGTAAAGCCTGGCGTGCTCCAACGAGAACCAGCAACCCCGGTCGACCTCCGGAATCTCGATCCGCCTTCCCGATCGTGGAGGTCATTCGATCTTACACAGATTGCTGGTCAGCTCCGCAGGATCGGCATCCCCGGCGAAAGCCCACGCCACAACGACTTTGCCGCTCTTCTGCCGAATCGATCCGAGCTCGACAAACGGTTCGACAGCGGCAAAACCGGTCTCTTCCTCGAACTCCCGCCGAGCCGCGGCCAGCGGCTCTTCGTCCTCTTCGTATTCGCGCTTGGGAATCGTCCAGCTTCCCGTGTCCTTATTCGCCCACATCGGGCCGCCCGGATGCACGATAAACACTTCGATTCCCTGGGTGCCCCGCCTATACATCAGCAGCCCGGCGCTTTTCCTTTTTGCTTTACCCATAGGTCACTTCCCCCGGCTCACCCGGTTTCATCGCGTAAGTCGCTTCAGCTAAACAAGAACTCCTTCGTCCGCATTTCCTTCACGGTATCCCTCAACTTAGCCGCTTTTTCGAATTCGAACTTCTTCGCCGCCTCGCGCATATCCGATTCCAATTTGGAGATATAAACATCCAGCTCCGCCTGCGTCGCGAAGTCCGGCACTCCTTCGGCGTCATCAGTGAGATCGGCGTAGTCGGCTTTCAGGATTCCGGCCAGTCCCATGTCGATCGCGCGGATGATGGTCTGCGGCGTGATGCCGTTCTCCTCGTTGTAGGCCTCCTGCTTCTCGCGGCGGCGGTTGGTCTCGTCGATGGCGCGCTGCATGGAATCTGTCATCTTATCGGCGTATAAGATAGCCCGGCCCTCAAGATGACGTGCCGCGCGACCGATCGTCTGGATCAGCGATCCCTGCGAGCGCAGAAATCCTTCTTTATCGGCGTCGAGAATGGCCACCAGCGACACCTCGGGCAGGTCGAGACCTTCGCGGAGTAAGTTGATGCCGATCAGTACGTCGTACTCACCCTTGCGCAGGTCGCGAAGTAACTTGATGCGTTCCAGCGTCTCAATTTCGGAGTGCATATAGCGGCAGCGCACCCCTACTTCGGTGTAATAGTTGGCTAAGTCCTCCGACATGCGCTTGGTAAGAGTAGTTACCAGCACGCGCTGGTCCAGCCGCACGCGTTCGCGAATCTCCGCCAGCAAATCGTCGATCTGTCCTTTCACGGGTCGAATCTCCAACTGCGGATCGACCAGTCCAGTCGGCCGGATGATCTGCTCCACCACAACGCCGGCGGACTTGGTCAGCTCATATGGCCCCGGTGTCGCCGAAACATAGATGATCTGCCCCGTACGGCCCTCGAATTCATCGAACTTCAGCGGGCGATTGTCCATCGCGCTGGGCAGGCGGAAGCCGTAGTCGACGAGATTTTGCTTGCGCGAGCGGTCGCCGTGCCACATGCCGTGAAGTTGCGGCACGGTCACATGCGACTCGTCGATAAAAAGCAGATAATCGCGTGGGAAATAATCGAGCAGCGTCGGCGGAGGCTCGCCGGGCAGCCGTCCGGAGAAGTGCCGCGAGTAGTTCTCGATGCCGTGGCAGTAACCCACGGATTTAATCATTTCTAAGTCGAATCGAGTGCGCTGATGAATTCTCTGCGATTCCACCAACCGTCCTTGTACCTCTAACTCCTTTTCCCACCACTCCATCTCGGCCAGGATAGAATCGCTTGCGGTTTTCTTGCGCTCCGGCTGGACCACATAGTGCGACTTAGGATAGATCGGCAGCCGCGAATACTTCTGCCGCTGCGTCCCAAACAATGGATCGATCTGCGAGAGGGAGTCGATCTCATCGCCGAAGAGTTCGATGCGGTACGCATTTTCGTCGTAGGTCGGGAAGACCTCGATAATGTCTCCGCGTACCCGGAAGGTTCCGCGCCGAAAGTCCACATCGTTGCGCTCGTACAGGATTTCCACCAGCCGCTTCGTGATGTCCTCGCGCCGGATCTTCTGTCCTTTTTCGAGCAGCAGCAGCATCCCGTAGTATGCCTCCGGAGATCCGAGACCGTAGATGCAGGATACCGAACTGACGATAATCGCATCCCTGCGCTCGAACAGCGAACGCGTCGCGGAGAGCCGCAGCTTGTCGAGTTCTTCGTTAATCGTCGCTTCCTTCTCGATAAAAAGATCGCCAGACGGAATATAAGCTTCGGGCTGATAATAATCGTAGTAAGACACGAAATATTCGACCGCATTATTGGGAAAAAACTGCTTGAATTCGTGATAAAGCTGCGCCGCGAGGGTTTTGTTATGCGCAAGAATAAGCGCCGGCCGCTGCACCGGCGCGATGGCGAGTGGCCTGGTGCCGGTGTAGCCCGAGCAGGGGTCGCGGAGCAGGGGGG